>CAYUTG010000007.1:15775-33872 GCA_964447555.1 uncultured Marinobacter sp. | reverse complement strand
TCATTTTCTTCAGAACTTTCAAACAGTTACTTGCCGAAACCTCCGCTTTCTCAGCAGCCTGCCCCGATCAAGAGAGGCGCATTCTACAGACCTGTCGCGAGGTGTCAACGGTGTTTTTTAAAATTGCTGAAATTTGATGAATATTGACTACTCGGTGATCAAAACCCGGGCTATCTTCTTCTTACCCGCCTGAATAACGCAGCTGTCCCCCTGAACAAACATCCGCTCGCCCTCAAATTTCTGACCATCAACAAACACCGCGCCACGGCCAAGAACATCACGGGCGGCGGCACCGTTTTTGACCAGGCCAGCCAGGCGCAACACGGAGGCCATTGGCATTTCTGGCCTACCCTCCAGTGACAACTCTACTGTGGGGACGTTTTCCGGAATTTCCCCAAGTGCTACACGGTTGCCGGCAGATTTATGTGCCGTTCTGGCAGCTTCTTCACTGTGGAATCGGGTAATAATTTCTTCTGCGAGAATCTTTTTGTAGTCCTGAGGGTTACCACCACGGTCAACAGCAGCTTTGTACTCATCCACCTCAGCCAGTGGGCGCAAGCTCAGAAGCTCGAAATACCGCCACAACAATGTATCGGGAATAGACAGAAGCTTGGTGTACATCTCGCCCGGGGTATCATTAACGCCGACATAGTTGCCCAGAGACTTGGACATCTTCTGCACCCCGTCCAACCCCTCCAGGATGGGCATGGTCAGAATGGCTTGCGGAGCCTGACCATAATGCTTCTGAAGAATACGCCCCATAAGAAGGTTGAATTTCTGATCGGTGCCGCCCAACTCCACGTCTGCCTTCAGTGCGACTGAATCATAGCCCTGCACCAGCGGATACAGAAACTCGTGAATGGCAATGGATTGCTCTGCGCGATAGCGTTTGGTGAAATCGTCGCGCTCCAGCATGCGGGCAACTGTGTACTGCCCTGCCAGCTTAATCATATCTGCCGCGCCCATTTTGCTCATCCATTCAGAATTGAATGCAACGCGGGTTTTCTCCGGGTCCAGAATTTTGAACACCTGTTCCTGATAAGTAACCGCGTTATCGGCAACCTGCTGTTCAGTAAGAGGCGGCCTGGTGGCACTCTTACCGCTAGGGTCGCCAATCATCCCGGTGAAATCGCCAATCAGGAAAATGACCTCATGGCCAAGATCCTGGAACTGCCTCAGCTTATTAATAAGAACCGTGTGGCCAAGGTGGAGGTCCGGGGCTGTCGGATCAAAACCGGCTTTTATACGAAGGGGACGCCCTTCTTTCAGCTTCTCAATCAACTCGTCTTCCGGAATCAGCTCGTCAACACCGCGCTTTATAACAGCTAACGCTTCATCTATAGATGCCATGAACAATACGTCCCCGATTAGATCTTTATTGGTTTGGTCAGTTACAGACGTCTACAAAAGAAATCTGTGAGTTACCCGATGCCCTGTTAGAGTATGATTGCTCGGTTTTTGTACAATGCAGGGCAAACAATGCGGCGCATTATAGCAATGCCCGGCACAGAAATCCGGAGCCTGGCGTTGCAACCGTAATGTTTCGTGCCGGGGCGTATGTATTTTATACGCCAGCCCGCTGGTCTATACTTAACCGAAAGCTTTAACCGGGCAATTCAACTTGCTGGAATACCGATTAAAAAACGGATGAATCACGTGCTGAGAATGTTTCCTAAAACACATATTACCATTGCCGCTGCCGCAACGATTGCAGTCACCGCAGCGATTCTTATGAGCCCCAGCAGTAATGTTGAGGCCAAACGCATGTCTTATGCACTTGATCTGGAAACCGGCGCGGCATCTGAGGGCTCAACCGCGCAGGTATCCGCACCTGACGCCCAGAGCCAGGCACCGGCTTCCAATAACCAGGTACAGGCCACCGCGACACCAGAACCCACATTACCTGAACCTGAGCCAGAACAAACCTGGCAGACATTCACGGTAAAACCGGGAGACACCTTGTCATCCCTGTTCGGGAAAGCCGGTTTTAACGACGGTATTATGCTATCCGTCATTCATGGTTCAGGCGATGCCGGCAAACTGGAGCGTCTCTACGCCGGTGAAACCATTCGCTTTGCGACATCCGATGACAGCCTTACGGCAATCGAGCTTCAGAGAAGCCGGCTTGAGTCGCTGAAAATAGAAAGGATCGATCAGGGCTTTTCGGGTAAGACAGTTATTCGGGAACCGGAACCACGCCCGGCGTTCGCATCCGGTGTCATTGACGGCTCCCTGTACCTTGCCGCACGCGAAGCGGGTCTCAGCGATCGCCTGACCATGGAACTGGCAGGCATTTTTGGCTGGAATATCGATTTTGTCTATGACATTCGCAAGGGCGACCGATTTGAGGTCGTTTATGAAGAGTTGTACCTGGATGGCGAAAAGTTTGATACCGGGCGCATTCTGTCAGCCCGGTTTGTAAATCGCGGCGAAGAAAATCTTGCACTACTTTATACCGACAGCCATGGTGACAGCGACTATTACGCGCCAGATGGCAAGAGCATGCGCAAGGCGTTCCTGAGAACTCCGATCAATGGTCGCGTCTCATCCCCATTCAACCTTCAGCGCCGGCACCCGATTCTTGATGTGGTTCGCCCTCACGAAGGTACGGATTATGGTGCACCTACAGGCACACCGATTAAAGCAGCCGGTGCCGGGCGGGTTATCTCCGCTGGCTGGAAAGGTGGCTATGGCCGGGCAGTGGTCTTACAGCACGGCGACAATATTACTACCCTGTATGCGCACATGAGCCGGCTGGGAAAAGGCATTAAAAGAGGGACTCGTGTGAAGCAGGGGCAGACCATTGGGTACGTAGGCTCTTCCGGCATGGCCACTGGCCCACACCTGCATTACGAATTCCGCGTAAACGGTGCGCCAAGAAACTCCCGCACGGTGAAGCTGCCAGACGCAAAGCCCATACCTGCATCTGAAGCTCCGCGCTTCAAGCGTTTTACTGAACAGCGAATTGCCCAGTTTGATGCGTTCCATCAAAACCAGGAGCAACTCGTTCTGGCGCAGGGCGAATAGCCGGTATGGATGCATGGGTAGGGCTCATGTCCGGCACCAGCATGGATGGTATTGATGCCGTGCTGGTTTCGTTCAGCGAGGGACGCGCACAGGTTCATGCCACAGAATCCCTGCCCTACCCACACACGCTGCAGCACCGACTGCTTGAGGTCACCCAGAACAAGGGCACACCCGATGAAATCGGAGAGCTGGACACGCTGGTCGGCGCTCTCTTCGCACAGGCGGCCAATGAAGTCATTCATAAATCAGACATCCCCAGGCCCTCTGTACGAGCCATAGGTAGCCATGGCCAGACCATTCGGCACCAACCTTCAGGCTCAGCACCATTTACACTTCAGATTGGCAACCCGGCAATTATTGCTGAGCAGACAGGCGTGCCGACGGTGGCTGATTTCCGCAGGCGGGATATGGCTGCCGGGGGCCAGGGAGCACCACTGGTACCGGCTTTCCACAAAGCGTTTTTCAGCTCCGCAGAAGAAGACCGGTGCATTCTCAACCTTGGCGGCATTGCCAACATTACCTGGCTTCCGGCGGACAGCCGGTCACCCGTCACCGGATTCGATACTGGCCCGGCCAATGCCTTAATCGACGCCTGGTGCCTGGATCAGACCGGAATGCCCTTCGATAAAGACGGACAATGGGTTGATGAGGGAATTACTGACCAGTCTCTGCTGAGTGACATGTTATCGGATGCCTACTTTTCAAAGCCAGCACCCAAAAGCACCGGCAAGGAAAAGTTCAATCTCGGCTGGATAAAAAATCAAACGCAACGCCATCCGGACCTGTGCGCAGCAGATGTTCAGCGAACGCTACTGCAACTGACGGTTACCAGCATTGTGCGGCAACTGCCCCAGTCGGCGTCGATGAAGGTATATGCGTGCGGCGGCGGCACGCAGAATCCGGTATTAATGAAAGAGCTGGAGCAGGCATTGCGCCCCGCCCGGCTAGCCATCACATCAGAACTTGGCCTTGATCCACAGTGGGTGGAACCGGTGGCCTTTGCCTGGCTGGCGCACCAGACCGTTGACAACCGCCCCGGCAACCTTCCGGCAGTAACCGGCGCAAACGGCCCCAGAATACTTGGCGCAATTTACCCGGCCTGACGTAATCGCTCAAAAACGAACCTGAACCACCGGCAACGGCAATCCCTGATAGAGAACCTGAGACCAGGCTCAGATCGAAAACGAACTGCCGCACCCGCAGGTAGAACTGGCATTTGGGTTCTGCACCACAAACTGGGAGCCCTGAAGCCCTTCCTGATATTCGATAGCCGCACCGACAAGGTACTGATAGCTCATCGGGTCTATCAGAAGCATAACGCCGTCCCGCTCGATAACCGTATCTTCTTCATCCTGATTGTCATCGAATGAAAAGCCATACTGAAACCCGGAACAACCGCCTCCGGTTACAAAGACACGCAACTTGAGATCAGAGTTACCCTCTTCCTCAATGAGTTCGCGCACCTTGGCCACAGCACTGTCATTAAAAAACACTGGCGTAGCTATCTGTTGTTGAACTGCACTCAAGTTCGCCTCCGGGTTACCTGATACCAACTCAGACGATTATGGTATTCCTGACTAAAACAATCAACTATTCGATTCATCATCGCCGGCGGCCGTATTGTCGGCCAATATACTATCTGGCTTACTTTCGGTATCTGCCGAAGTGTTGCCCACGCCCAGCAGTCCGACCTGTTCGCGCTGATGGACCAGGTTGCCATTCACAGAGGCACCTATCGCCATTTCAATCAGGTTGTAATACACATTACCGTTAATAGCGGCTTTTTCAGCCAGTTCAAGATGAGTTGAGGCATACACATCACCGTGAACCGTACCGTTAATAACGACGTGAGGCGCAATAATATCGCCAGCAACCTCACCCACTTCTGAAATACGAAGAACCGCGTTGCTACCTTCTTCGGCGGAGATCTTGCCCTGAACTCGGCCATCGATATGCAGCCCACCCGAAAAATGCATATCGCCTTCTATCGACGTCTTCGACGAAATCAGCGTATCGAAGTGGCCGCTGGCGCGGCGGGGTTTCTGCTTTTTCTTGCCAAGCATGTCAGTTCTCCGTTAAATCGTTCCAGTCGAATGTACGCTCTGCCTGCGAGGACCGTTTTCCTTTAGCCTGCGCCACTACCTGAACCTCCAGCGGTGTGAAGTCTTCGGGAATTGTGAGTGTGCCCTCCACGTCCTGAAAGTAGCGGAACCTGAGTTTGACACCAAGATTGTCAATATCCGCTGACAAATCACGCAGAGCTATAACTTCCTTTTCATCGTCTCGCAGCCCGATGACATTAACTGCCACCTGGCCTGAAATATAGTTTTTATTGTTACCAACCTGTGTCAGAACCAGCTTGAAACCGTAGGTGCCGGCCTGGTGTCGGCGAGACAGCACAAAGTTGTCTACCTGGAGGCCTTTGCTGGTTTCTGACGGTGCCATGATGTTTTTGTAAAAGGTCAGGTCTGACTTCAGTTCACTGTTACGGGTTTCCAGCTCTACGATCGTTTTGCGGGCACGCTTCAGTGCCTGCGCATCGATAGCACGGCCCCGGTCCAGGTTTATGACCTGCTGGCGCGCTTCCGTGTAGTTGTTGCGAAGCGTTTCAACTTCACTTTCCAGAACATCTTTTGATGCTTCCGCACTGGAAAAGCGAAACCCGCTCTGCGCAAGCCCCACCGCATAACCGGCAATGCCTGCAACAACACTGAACGCCAGCAAAATCCCCGTACGCCGGAGCCGGTAGCCTGGCCGATGCCGGATAACGACATATTCTTCAGCCGGTTGTCGATTCTCGCTCACAGGTTGTCCTTATGGGAGAAGAGCCGGGGCCTGTAAGCCAAGCGCTTCGTCTATATTGAACATGATATTCATATTCTGAACCGCCTGCCCGGCAGCGCCTTTCACCAGATTATCGATAACCGAGGATACGATCACCACATTACTGCCTTTCTGATGATGCAACGCCATCCGGCACTGATTTGCGCCACGCACACTGCGGGTTTCCGGATGGCTGCCAAACGGCATCACATCGACGAAAGGCTCGTTTTTATAGCGCTCTTCATAAACAGATTGCAGGCGTTCCAGGTCAGAGGGTTTTTTCAACTCGGCGTACAGCGTAGCCTCAATACCCCTGACGATGGGTATAAGGTGCGGCACAAAGGTGATGCCCACCTGATCACCAGAGGCTGCAGACAGCCCTTCACGAATCTCAGGCAAATGCCTGTGCCCGGACGCACCATAGGCTTTGAAGCTTTCGCCCACTTCACCATGCAGCATGCCGATCTTTGCCTGCCGGCCAGCCCCACTGGCCCCGGATTTTGCATCGGCAATCAACCGTCCCGGATCCACCAGCCCCTGCTCCAGCAGCGGCAGAAAACCGAGCTGAACAGACGTTGGGTAACAGCCAGGATTAGCAACCAGCTGCGCACTGCGAATCTGATCGCGGGCAACCTCAGGCAATCCATATACGGCTTTTTCTACCCATTCGGGGCTCTTGTGAGGCACACCATACCACTCAGACCAGACGTCCAGGTTTTTCAGGCGGAAATCTGCGGACAAATCGACAACCCGCGTTCCTTTGGCCATCAACTCCGGAATACTGTTCATTGCGACACCATGAGGCGTGGCAAAAAATACCAGATCGCAGCCAGCCAGCGTGTCTGTATCCGGTGCGGTAAACTCAAGGTCAAAATGCCCCCTCAGATTCGGGAACAGATCGGCGACCGGCCGGCCTGCTTCTGAGCGGGATGTAATACAGGTGACACTGACTTCAGGGTGAACGGCAAGAATCCTCAAAAGCTCTACGCCGGTATAACCAGTACCACCAACAATGCCTACTTTAATCACCTAATTTCTCCAGCGATGTCGTCTCTTAAATTTTAAAAAATGCGCTCTAGTCTATCATGATAAACCAAGGACTTATTGCAGCCGGCAGGGTGGCGGTTACAATACTGTCAGAATCCGATCTGCCCTTCACCGATCCACACTGGAATTGTCACTTTCATGTTCAGAATCTGGCACCGGATTACGAAAACGGTTTATCAGCGCCGGCTGTCCGGTACGGACTCTCTGCCGCAACTGGCTGTTCTTGGTATGTTGTCCGGCCTGATTACCGGCGGTGTCATACTGGCCTTTCGCCTTGCCATAGAATGGCCCCTGGAACACTTTCTGCCAGGCGGTGACTCCGAAGCTTATGAACAACTGGCCCCTCTTACTCGCGGCGTTATGCCACTGGCTGGCGCCGTTGCACTGGCACTGGTTCTGTACAAACTGCCCCCACTCCTGAGAAAGGTGGGTGTGGTGTATGTCATGGAGCGCCTGAATTACCATCAGGGTTACATCTCGCTTCGCAGCGCAGTCGTTCAGTTTGTCATTGGCGTTGGCACCGTTATCTGTGGCCAGTCTGCTGGCCGGGAAGGCCCGGCAGTCCACCTGGGTGCGGCATGCTCCAGCATACTGGGGCAGAAGCTGCGTCTGCCGAACAACAGCATTCGTACACTGGTTGCCTGCGGCTGTGCGGGGGCCATTTCCGCCTCTTTCAACACCCCGATTTCCGGCGTTATTTTTGCCATGGAAGCGGTGATGATGGAATACACCATTGCGGGCTTTACTCCGGTTATTCTGGCCTCCGTCAGCGCTGCCATTATGAGTCAGCTGGTTTACGGCCCGGACCCGGCGTTCAGTGTTCCCGCGCTGACCATGAACTCATTGCTGGAGATTCCCTGGATTCTCGTTATGGCCGTGCTCTGCGGTACAGCTGCGGCCCTGTTTACGCAACTGGTTGAAACCATGAGCCGGTTCGGCCACCACCCCCTGGCCGGCAGAGTTGTTTTGTCCGGTTTACTGATGGTGCCTTTTGCGCTGCTTGTGCCGGAAACCATGGGTATAAGCTACGACACTGTCAGCGAGACAATCAACGGCGAACTCGGTTTCCAGATTCTGCTAGCCACCGGGGTAGCCAAGCTTGTGATAACCGCAGTGACGATTGGCCTGGGCATGCCCATTGGCGTTATCGGGCCGACGGTGGTTATTGGCGCAACGTTAGGTGGGGCCATGGGGTTAGTGGGCGCATTTCTGATGCCTGAATACGCCTCTTCCGTAGGGTTTTATGGCATGCTTGGCATGGCAGCAATGATGGGCGCCATTCTGCAAACGCCACTGGCGGCATTAATGACACTGCTTGAGCTGACCCACAATCCGAATATTATCTTGCCAGGCATGCTCATTGTCACCCTGTCCACACTGACAACGAGCGAGCTGTTTGGTAAAAAATCTCTGTTCCTGACCATGCTCAACAGCCAGGGCCTGAGCTACCAGAGTTCACCGGTTATTCAGGCTCTGCGACGGGTGTCGGTCAGCTCGATCATGGACAAGCGCGTCATTCGTACGGAGCGGGAACTGACCATAGAAGAAGCCCAGAGAGTGCTTAAAGCGGAGCCCAAGTGGCTGATTGTAGAAGGCAACAACGGCCCGACCGCATTATTCCCGGCTGTTGATCTGGTGCGCTACCTCGAGGATATGGAAGAACCAATACAGGAGGGCCACCCGGAGGTGCCGGACACGATTGACCTTATGGCCATTCCTGCCAGCCGCCGGGACCTGGCGCCGGTACAATACCAGGCCACCCTGGAAGAGGCGCTGAACGAATTTGAAGCCACCAAGGCCGAGGCTCTCTATGTACAGAGACAAGTGGCACCCATGATTCAGCGGATTTACGGCGTTGTGCTGAAATCCGATATTGAAAGTTATTATCAATACCGTCGGAGCTGATTAATGCTTTGGGTTAAAGCGTTTCACATAATTTCAATGGTGTGCTGGTTCGCTGGCATTTTCTATTTGCCCAGACTGTTTGTGTACCACGCCGCGTGCGAGGACGAGCCCGGCCGGGAACGGTTCAAAATCATGGAGCGCAAGCTGTACCGGGGCATAACCACCCCCTCCATGGTGGCCACGGTTATTTTTGGCCTGTGGCTGATCAGCTACAACGCATCCGGCTACTTCAGCCAACACTGGATGCACGCAAAGCTGGCACTGGTAGCCCTGCTGATCATTTATCACTTTTACTGTGGCCACCTGGTCAAAGTGTTCCGCGACGACCAGAACACCCGCAACCACGTTTTCTATCGCTGGCTTAATGAGCTACCGGTGTTAATTTTAATTGCGGTGGTCATACTGGTTGTCGTTAAACCGTTTTAAGGAGTCTGACTATCAAACGCTATACCCGCCCCCACGTGCTGATTCTATCCGGGCTGGACCCGTCTGGTGGTGCCGGAATTCAGGCAGACATACAGGCCATCACCGCACTCGGCTGCCACCCGATGCCCGTGGTGACCTGCCTGACCGTTCAGGACACTAACAATGTATTCGGTGCCGAAGCCATCAGTGCCAGCCTGATCAGACAACAACTGGATTGCCTTGCCGGCGACGCGCCCATTCACGCCATTAAAACCGGCGCCATGGGAAATGCAGCTATCGTGGAAGTACTGGCAGATTTCAAAAAACAGCGCCCGGACATTCCGCTGATTACCGATCCGGTTATCAAGGCTGCCGGTGGCGGAGACCTGGCCGATGACGAACTGATTTCAGCCATGAAAGAGCGCCTGTTCCCTCTGGCGGAAATAATCACTCCGAATGGCATTGAGCTGGCCATGCTCGGAGACAATCCGGATAGCGCGCAGGCAGCCGCCAGCCTTCTGGAGGCGGGGTGTGCCTCTGTGCTGGCAACCGGGGGGCACGGCACCGGGCCACATATCATTAACACCCTTTACAGCCGCACCGCTGAACCTTCCCAGTGGGAAATTGAACGTATGGGAGGCGAGTATCACGGCACCGGATGCACACTGGCTGCCGCCATTTCAGCCGGGCGTGCCTGCGGGTTATCCCAGCGGGCCGCCATTTCCCAGGCCCAGAATTACGTACGCCATGCAATTATGCACGCACTGGAGGTAGGAAAGGGACAGCCCGTTCCTGACCGGGGCATTCCATGGCAACCCTGAACAAAGGGCTGACACCCGGCCTCTACGCCATTACAGACAGCCAGCTGACACCTCCGGAGACACTGATTGCGTCAGTAGAAGCCGCACTGCGTGGCGGTGCCGTTTTGGTACAATACCGGGAGAAAACGGCAACACTGACCGAACGTATTCAGCAGGCCAGTGATTTGCAGGCCGCATGCGCCAATGCGGGTGTGCCGCTACTGATCAACGATGACGCTGAGCTGGCCAAACGTGTTGGTGCCGCTGGCGCTCACCTGGGCCAGAGTGATCATTCACTACTGGCCGCCCGACGCCTGCTGGGTGACGACGCTATTATTGGCATCACGTGTCACGGCGACACGGCACTGGCTGCAGCCGCCCATGAAGGGGGTGCAGACTACCTTGCCTTCGGGCGCTTCTTTGGCTCTTCAACCAAGCCGGAAGCACCCGCAGCCAACCCCACCGTATTAACCGAAGCACGGCGCTTCGGGTTGCCACTGACCGCTATTGGCGGCATCACACTGGATAATGGCGGGCCGATAATTCAGGCCGGCGCCGATATGCTCGCCGTTATCGGCGGTGTATTTACCGGCACCCCGGATGGCATTGAACGCCGGGCAACACAGTTCACGCAGCTGTTCAGGCAGCACCACCCATTTTTTCACTACCCAGATAACAGGAATACAGACTTATGACACACTCAGAAACCCTGTTCGAAGAAGCTCAGAAATACATACCTGGCGGTGTTAATTCGCCAGTGCGGGCTTTCCGGGGCGTGGGCGGAACGCCGATCTTTTTCAAGCACGCCGAAGGGGCTTATCTCTACGACGAGGACGACAATCGTTACATTGATTATATTGGCTCCTGGGGGCCGATGATTCTTGGCCACTCAGACCCACGAATAAAAACCGCCCTGCATGCACAGATTGATCTGGGCGTTGGTTACGGTGCGCCCACCGCCATCGAGACCGAGATGGCCAAAAAAGTCTGCGAACTGGTGCCCTCCATTGATCTGGTGCGCATGGTGAACTCCGGCACCGAGGCAACCATGAGCACCATTCGCCTGGCGCGCGGCTATACAGGCCGGGACAAAGTGGTGAAGTTTGAAGGGTGCTATCACGGCCATGTCGACTCCCTGCTGGTGAAAGCCGGCTCTGGCGCCCTGACCCTGGGCGTACCGAACTCCCCCGGCATACCCGCCAGCCTGGCCGAACACACGCTGACCCTCACGTACAACGACATAGACAACGTACGGGAAACCTTTCGCCAGATGGGCGACCAGATAGCCGCGATTATTGTTGAGCCGGTGGCCGGTAATATGAACTGCATTCCACCTGCTCCAGGCTTCCTTGAGTGCCTTCGGGAAGTGTGTGACGAACATGGTACCGTGCTGATTTTTGATGAGGTAATGTCTGGCTTCAGGGTATCGTTGGGTGGCGCGCAGGGTTTGTATGGCGTTACGCCAGATCTGACAGCGCTGGGCAAGGTTATTGGCGGCGGTTTACCGGTTGGCGCCTTCGGTGGCAAGCGCGAGATTATGGAGCACATTTCGCCACTGGGGCCGGTTTATCAGGCGGGCACACTCAGTGGCAACCCGCTGGCCATGACAGCTGGCCTGGCCACCCTGAATGCGATTTCAGAACCAGGCTTCCATGACCGGCTGGCTGTAAAAACCAAAACTCTTTGTGATGGGCTGAAAGAGGCCGCAAACGCCAGCAATATCCCACTGACAGTTCAGGGTGCCGGGGCCATGTTCGGCGCCTTCTTTACAGACGAGCCGGCTGTTACACGCTTTGATCAGGTGATGGCGTGCGACACTGAACGCTTCAGCAAATTCTTCCAGGGAATGCTGAAAGAAGGCGTGTACCTTGCTCCGTCGGCGTTCGAGGCCGGCTTTACCAGTGCCGCACTGACCGATAAGGACATCGAACATACGGTTAATGCTGCCCGAAAAGTGATGTCAACACTGTAACCCCACAGCCTTGAATACCGGATAGCTCCATCTCCCACCCTCCAGCGTCATGTCGGGCACACAAATTTGTACCCGGCATGACATCCATCACATTTTAGCTGTGCACATCGGGCCAAACCCGGTTTCGCCGTTGACTTGCTTGCTGCTTTGATCAAATGTTGATCGTATCTCAACAGGAGATGCTCTGACGGCAACAATCTAACAACATGAAATGGAAGTCAGTGCACAGAAGTTCTCAGTCTGCCAGCCGGGCAGACGCAGTATGAGCCGCAGTTTCTGGCCAAGCACGTTAGGTTAAGCCTCAGTTTGAACAAAAACCACAAAATCAAACTGCAGGAACGAACGATGAAACTTTGGATAAAAATGATGACCCTGGCATGCACCATTGCCTGGTCTGCTCCATCCGCCGCCTGGTGGTGGAACTCTACCCCTTCAGATTACACCGATACCCAATACCCGATTGTACTGGTGCACGGTATGTTCGGCTTTGACTCCATTGTTGGTGTCGATTACTGGTATGGTGTGGCCGAAGAACTTCGCAAATACGGTGCCGATGTTTACACCACACAGGTGCCCGCGCTGAACACAACCATCGCCCGGGGCGAAGCCCTGTTACCACAGGTTGAAGCCATTGCGGCCGTTTACGGGAAAGTTAACCTGATTGGCCACAGCCATGGTGGACCAACCGCCCGCTATATTTCCCGGGTTCGCCCGGATCTGGTTGCCTCGGTTACAACCGTTGGCGCTCCCCATACCGGGTCACCAGTCGCAGATCTGATTTACGGCTCTCCGGCCGAGGGCGTAGCCGCCACTTTGGGGAACGCACTGGGTGGGCTGATTGACCTGCTTTCCGGTGGAGGCTATGACCAGGATTTACGTGCCAGCCTGAAATCCCTGACCAGCCAGGGCAGCGCAGAATTTAACAACTTTGCACCTGCCGGCATGCCAGCCACATCCTGCGGCGAAGGCGCCTATTCCGCCAACGGCATGAAATTCTATTCCTGGGGCGGAACCGGTGTGCTTACCAATGCCCTGGACCTGTCAGATGCCTTGCTGGGCGCAACCAGTGTTGCCTTCAAATTCTCTGCCAACGATGGTCTGGTCGGGCGCTGCAGCAGCCATTTCGGCAAGGTTCTTCGTGATAACTACTTCATGAACCACCTGGATGAAGTTAATCAACTGTTTGGCCTGCACAGCCTGTTTGAGACCGATCCCAAAGCGGTATTCAGGCAACACGCCAACCGGCTGAAAAACGCAGGCCTCTGATTCAACCGGCCTGAACATCAAAGCCCCTGCCGGTGCAGGGGCTTTTTTATTACAGTGCAGCCGCTCGTGATTCTGCCTGGCTCGCCCCCGCTACATTGCCCCGCGCCCGGCGTATATCGGCCAGCAGGAGCCAGCCAGCACGCTGTAATCTCGCGTTATTACCGGCAATAGACAGGCCTTTCAGCGCAAACTGCTCGGCCCGGCCAAGTTGATCACTCACTACATAAGCTTCTGACAGCTTGAAGTAGATTTCAGACGACCGGGGTGCAATACGCTGGGCCCGCTCAAGCCGGGCAATGGCACCTGCGGCATTATTCTGCCGCAACATGGCATCGGCCTGCTGAACCAGGCTTAACGCAGCAGGAGAAAGGCGGTCTCCGGACTCCTGGTAGCTGGGTACCGTGCTGCGGGAATCCTGCTCCGCCGGCTTTGAGGCATCGGGCATTTCACTTTTACGCCACACAGGAGGTTTGCTCTGTCCTTCATTCGCCCTGGGCGGCTCCGGGGCTTCTGGCCTGTCGCCACCAGCCGGCACATAAACGGGGCCACCCGGCCCGGTTGCACAACCGGCCAGCACCAGCAGTGCTGCTGTTACGCCTGCTCTTGTCAGAGTACCTACGTTCATTGAAACAATCCTTCAAACCAACCCTTAATTCGCCGCTGCAGTGTACCGGAGCATGACACTTCCTGTTTGGGCTCACTACCGGAAATAAACGGCACAAAACGTGCGTTATCGCAGTACTCATCTGTCAATGCCTGCTTTTCGCCATTCACCCAATGGTAAGTAACACCATCAGGAACTACCGGCGAGAAGCTGTGCTGGGGAACCTGCGCCATAAAACGTGACCAGACCGGCAAAGCACCACTGGCTCCGGTGAGCGATGTCGGGCCATTATCATCCCGGCCAACCCAGGCAACCGCTAAAAGATCTCCGCTGAACCCTGCAAACCAGGCATCGCGCCCGTCGTCGGTTGTGCCGGTTTTACCGGCCAGCGACAACTCATCCGACACCGTATAATACGCGGATTTACCGGTGCCTTCCTGCATGGTCTCCTGCATGGCGTACTGTACCAGATGGACAGCGGCCGGGTCGGCCACCTGGTCGACCTCAAGACTATACCGGGTTAGCGCCTGGCCACTGGCATCGGTCACTTCACGAATAGTTCGCAAAGGCGTATTAAAACCAGAGGTAGCCAACCCCTGATACATTTGCGCAACCGTAACCGGGTTCATGGCAATCGCACCCAGCAGCATGGAGGGATATCGGGAAATGGGCGAGGTTACCCCAAACGCCTGCAACGTTTGCCGAACATTATCAACACCGATATCCAGGCCAACGCGCACCGCCGGCAGATTGTAGGAATGCGCAAGCGCCGTATGCAGCAGCACCTCGCCACGCTCTTTCCGGTCATAGTTTTTGGGCTCCCAGCGCCGCCCGTCGTCAAACTCCAGAACGAAAGACTTATCAAGCACAGGTGTAATCAGGGTATAGCGTTCAGGCTGTGCCAGCGCAGTCAGGTAAATAAAGGGTTTGATGAGTGAGCCAATGGGCCGGCTGGCATCGAGTGCGCGGTTGAACCCGGCAAACTGCGGGTCGCGGCCACCAACCAGTGCGAGTACCTCGCCACTGTCTTTTGAGGTAACCACAAGCGCCGCCTCCAGCGCTTTGCGGGTATCGCCCTGCCCCAGCCTGGGCAGAGTGTCGGTTACGGCAAACTCAGCGGCGTACTGAATCGCCGGGTTGAGTGTTGTGAAAATTCTGAGGCCCTCACTTCGAAGGTCCTCTTCCTTGTAATCCCGCGCAAGGTGGCGACGCACCAGATCAATATAGGCGGGATACCGGTTTTCCGAATAGGATGGCCTGGCGCTGACTCCCAGCGGCAAACCTCTGGCCCGCGCGGCGCGAACCGGGTCTATCAGCCCCGCATCTTCCATTTCGGAGATGACCAGGTTGCGGCGTTTGGTCGCCCGCTCCGGGTGCCTGCGCGGGTTGTAGTAACTCGGCCCTTTCACCATGCCAACTAACAGGGCAATCTGGTGTATATCGAGGTTTTTCAGGGATTCACCGAAATAGAACTGACTGGCGAGGCCAAAACCATTGATACTGCGCGTGCCTGCCTGGCCTAAATAAACCTCATTCAGATAGGTTTCCAGAATGTCGCCCTTGCTGTAATGCAATTCCAGCAAAATCGACATCAGGGCTTCATTCGCTTTGCGCAACAGTGTCTGATCCCGGGTCAGGAAAAAGTTTTTAACCAGTTGCTGGGTTAGCGTGCTGCCTCCCTGAACGATCCGGCCAGCCCGGATATTGGCCAGCATGGCGCGGCCGATGGACAGAGGCGCAATACCAATGTGATCGTAGAAGTTCTGATCTTCAACGGCCATCAGCGCTGCAGGCAACAGGGCCGGCACATCATCAAGCTGAACCAGAATCCGATCTTCCTTGTGCAACGGATAGATACCACCAATCTGGGCGGGCTCCAGCCGGACAACGGGGGAAGACTTCCCACTGAGTACAGAGAAGTTCTGAACCCGGTCGGAATAGATCGATAGTGCTATTCTGCGCCTGGGCTCTTCCCCGTCGGGAAAACGGAAGCTCCGGGTGCTGATAACAAAGCGGTTACCACTGCGCCGATAGGTTCCCGGCCGCTGGCCATCACCCTCAGAAAAGCCAGACAGAGCCAGCTCCCGCTCCAGCGCCCCTACCCCGATGCTCGCGCCGTCGTACAGCTCCAGTGGCCGGGCATATACCCGGGAAGGAACCTCAAAGCGGCGGCCTTCAAAACGAGAGGTAACAACGGCATCAAGATAAACCATCCATCCGGCCAGAAGCACCAGCCCGATGGCGCCCGCACGGAAGAAGAACCGCCAGAACCAGCGGCGTCGCCGGTTTCCGGATGGTTTTCTGGGTGTCTTTTTATTAGCTCTGGAAGATGAGGTCGTTTTTTTCATGGCGCGATTATAACGAAGGCCTGCCCCCCAAAGGCAGGCCAACTATGTGTTATTTATGTAATCTGCCCGTTATGATAGCCCAATAAAAATCAACAGGTTCAGGGAATGCGAGGAGAACACAGTGAGTGACACAGCCCCAGACACGCTGATTGCAGCGTTACAGAACCCAGATCTGTACAGCCATCCGGTTCGTGAATTTCAGGTTATTGAAACCCATATATCCCAGGTAATTCTGACCGGTGACTATGCCTATAAAATCAAAAAGCCCATGGACTTTGGCTTTCTGGATTTCTCTACTCTGGAGCGCCGCCGGCATTTCTGTGAAGAAGAACTGCGCCTGAACAGTCGACTTGCTGAGCAAATTTATCTGGCCGTTCTGCCCATTACCGGCACACCAGAAAACCCGGTTATCGGGGGCGAGGGCGACGCGTTCGAATATGCCATCCAAATGCGTCAGTTTGACCAGAACCAGCTATTCAACCACCGTCAGGAAGAAGGCACTCTGAAACCAGAGTTGCTTTCCAGCCTGGCCCGGCAGGTCGCCGGCTTCCACAGCAACCTGCCTCCGATCGCAAATGACAAGCCCCTGGGTACGCCAGAAGCCGTGTACGCGGCCATGCAGGAAAATTTTGACCAGATTCGGCCGATGATTGAAGACAAATCACTTCTTGATCAGCTTGATAATCTGGAAGCCTGGACCCAGACCACGTTTGAGCGGCACCGTGAGCTGATTGCCGCCCGCCGCGCCAAAGGGTTTGTTCGCGAATGCCACGGCGATCTGCATCTGGCCAATATCACTCAGTTTGAAGGCCGGGTAACGGTTTTTGACTGCATTGAGTTCAATGAGCCATTCCGCTGGATTGATGTCATTAATGATCTGGCCTTCCTGTTGATGGATCTGGAATCACGCCGGGAGCATTCACTGGCCAACCTGATTCTGAATACCTACCTGGAATACCGCGACGACTATGACGCACTGCCTTTGCTGCCCCTTTACAAAGCCTATCGCGCCCTGGTGCGGGGCAAAATTGCCCTGTTCACCCTTGGCAACCCATCTCTGAGTGACGAACAAAAAGCCGGCTTGATGCAGCAGTATCAGGATTACGCACAGCTGGCGGAAGACTACAGCCACATTCCCAACCCCTACCTGCTGGCAACCGTTGGCCTGTCAGCCAGCGGGAAAACCTGCACCAGTGCAGCCATGGCCGGTGAGCTGGGCCTGGTTCGCTTACGCTCTGACGTTGAACGCAAGCGAATGCACGGGCTGTCTCCCCTGGACCAGAGCCAGTCATCCACCGGCAGCAACCTGTACACAGAGGAAGCCACTGAGAAAACCTATCTCCGCCTTGCGGAGCTCGCCGATAAACTACTGGCTTCCGGCATGCCAGTGATTATCGACGCAGCCAACCTGAAAGAGAAAGAGCGCAGCCTGTTTGCCCGCCTGGCAGAAGCACAGGGCATCCCCTTTGCGCTGATTCATTGCGAGGCGCCTGACGATTTACGGCGGGACTGGGTTCGCAAGCGCAAGGGCGATGCGTCGGAGGCCACCGTGGAATTACTGGATGAGCAAAAAGGCTGGTTCGAAGCACTGACCACAGAGGAGAAGACTCACACAATTCATTTACACACGAATCAGGAACAGGTTGCAGAAGCCGTGGCCGACCGGATTCGACAGCATTTTGGTCTAAACTCTCTCTGACGGGCAACCGATATGACAACAGGTGGGTGACATGCTGGCAAGTGAGAGTCCACAGGGTCAGTGGCAAACCGTGTGCCGGTTCGCCGAACTGGCCCCGGGGGAGTTTGTCGAGTTTCAGATTGACGAGGCCACACCGGCTCCCGACACCATGCCCCTTACCGGGTTCCTGTTTCTGGATGGCCAGACAATCCGGGCGTATAT
>CAYUTG010000007.1:0-15765 GCA_964447555.1 uncultured Marinobacter sp. | reverse complement strand
ATCAATGCCCGCACATGGGCATTGAACTGAACTGGATGCCCGGTCGGTTTATGGACATCAACAAACTGTTCATTCAGTGCAGCACACACGGAGCTCTTTTCAAGCCGGGCTCCGGGGAGTGCATCTCCGGCCCCTGCCAGGGTGATGCCCTGACCGCTCTTGACGTCAGAATCAATAACGGTGCCGTTCAGATCAGGCTTACAGAGTAATCGGTACCGGCCGTGTCAGCCCCAGCTCACCCGATGGTTCACCAGCACCATCAGACAGTCCGGCGCGGTAAGCAATCACTTCCACCCCGGCAGCCTGTGCCTGCCGTAACAACTGGCCGTACTGCGGGTCTATGTGGTCAGCCGGGCTCACAACATCGATACCCGTATGATTGACAACAAAAAACAAAACGGCCCGGTCACCTGCGGCAGCCTGGGCCATCAACTCTCTCAGGTGCTTCTGCCCCCGGGTGGTGACCGCATCTGGGAAGAACCCCTGGCGCCCCTCTGCCAGCGTGACATTTTTCACCTCTACCCAGGCATCTGGCCGGTCGCTGTGCCCGGACAGCAGCAGGTCAATCCGGCTTTTCTCGTCTCCGTACTTCACTTCCGCCCGGCAGTTGCTGTACCCCGAAAGCTCAGCAACGGTGCCCTGCTCAATCGCCGCCCGGGCCTGTGCATTGGGCCTGCCAGTATTCACGCAGGCAAATATACCCGGCGTGGTTTCCACCAGTTCCCAGGTATACTTCAGCTTTCGCTTGGGATTGGTGCTGTGGCTTAGCCAGACACGGGCGTTGTCAGGCTGGCACCCCAGCATAGAGCCGGTATTCGGACAATGCGCCGTCACTGTTGTACCATCAGGTAAGAGCACATCGGCTAAAAAACGTTTGTAACGGCGAATTAATCGCCCTTCTGTGAGGGTTTCTGGTAACTTCATGTGATCTCCGTACGAAAGTAGATGATACAAGGCTGGCACCCCCGTGACTAATCTGCTATTTTCCGCAAATTCCCGTTTCAGGACGAATGCTTCATACAGGGTATGGCCGCGCAGCCACGGGGGCTGGCGCAGTGGGAAGCAAAACGTTCTTGTGCAGCACTAACGAGAGGCCGGGTTCAATGGCAAACACTGCAGAACAACCACGCGAGCGTTTTACCAACTTCACCCCCTATGAAATGAAAAAGGGTGAGGATTACATGAGTGCCGACATGCTGGGGCACTTTAAGGATCTGCTGTTGCAATGGAAGCAGGAGTTGATGGAAGAAGTCGACCGCACCATGCTTCACATGCAGGAAGAAGCGGCAAACTACGCGGACCCCAGTGATCGCGCAACACAGGAAGAAGAGTTCAGTCTGGAACTGCGCACCCGGGACCGTGAGCGCAAGCTGATCAAGAAAATTGACCAGACCATCGATCGCATTGATAAAGACGATTACGGATTCTGTGACCAGTGCGGTGTCGAGATAGGCATTCGCCGTCTGGAAGCGCGGCCTACGGCCACACTGTGCATCGATTGCAAAACACTCGCGGAAATTCGCGAGCGCCAGACCGGTATCTGATCCAGCCCGCATCCCGGTAGCCGGCAGACTTCATTTGAGGTTGCCGGCTAACTGAGCACCCATGACTACACCACCTTACCGGGGCCGTTTCGCACCCTCCCCCACCGGACCGTTGCATTTTGGCTCACTCGTTACCGCTCTTGCCAGCTTTCTTGAAGCCCGTACCCACCAGGGCCTGTGGCTCATTCGCATTGAAGATCTTGACCCTCTCAGAGAACCACCGGAAGCCGCCAGACAGATACTGCACAGCCTTGAAACCCATGGCCTGCGTTCTGATGAGCCAGTTCGCTTTCAGTCCAGCCGCCACAAAGCCTACCAGGCCACAGCTGAACAGTTGATCAGCCAGGGTTCTGCCTACCGCTGCACCTGTTCGCGCAAAGAGTTGGCGGCCCACCAGGGCCGGCACCCCAATCATTGCCGCAACGGGGAACTTGCCCCGGGCGAGCAGCCCTTTGCCGTGCGCTTTGCACTGCAGGATGAACATTGTCACTGGCAGGATCAGCTTCTGGGCCCTCAGCAGCAAACCGTGCGAGCTGAGCTGGACGACCCGGTTATTGTTCGCAAGGAAGGTTTTTTTGCCTATCAGCTAGCGGTTGTTGCAGATGATATCAATCAGAATATCAGCCACGTGGTGCGCGGCTCAGACTTGCTGGACATGACCGCCCAGCAGCAACAGATTTACCGGGCCCTGAATAGCAAGCCACCCATCTGGCTGCATATACCCGTGATTCTTAATGAACACGGCCAGAAACTCAGTAAACAGACCCACGCCCCGGCGCTGAACGACCAGACTCCAGCCGCGAACCTTCTGCGTGCACTCGCAGCGCTTAACCAGAAAACACCGGCGGTATCCGACAACGCATCGGTACCCCGGATACTTGAGTGGGCCGTCCGGCACTGGCAACGGCACGCGGTTGACCTGACATCGCAATGATGCCCATGGTATAAAGCCTTTCATACTCTTCAGCCTGGATTGCACGCCTGATGTATATCTATCGCCTGGTCTTTTTGTTGGTTCTGGCCATCTACATTTTTTCCCCGAACATACTCGACTGGTGGACGTCTCCGGGCAATGCCTGGTACAGCCCTTATGCTATCTGGGCAGGGTTGATTATTATTGGCTTTTGGCTGGAGTGGCGACGAGACCCAAATGAGTTTTAGCGCAACGGTTCTTCTGTTTGCCAGCCTGCTGTACCTGATTCTGCTATTTGGCATTGCCTGGATCACGGAACGGGGCACACTGCCTGGCCACTGGGTAAGGCACCCGCTGGTGTACACGCTCAGCCTTGGCGTTTATGCCGGCATCTGGGCCGTTTACGCAGCTATCGGTATGGCGGCAGAGACAGGCTACGGATTTCTGGCCTATTACCTGGGCATCAGTGGCGCATTCCTTCTGGCTCCGGTGCTGCTGAACCCCATTATGCGTATTGGCCGGGCCTATCAGCTCACCTCACTGGCCGACCTTTTTGCCTACCGGTACCGAAGCCAGTGGGCCGGCACGCTGGTTACCCTGTGCTCCGGCTGTGCAATTCTTGCTTTGCTCAGCATGCAGATTCAGGCTGTCACAACCTCGACCAGCATTCTTGCTCCTGGCGTTTCGCCTCACCTGATCAGCGTTATGTTCAGCCTGACGGTTGTTCTTTTTGCGATCTTGTTCGGAGCCCGCCGGGACCAGAATTCAGAAAACCATCAGGGTCTGGTTCTGGCGATCGCCTTCGACTCCATCGTCAAACTGGTAGCCCTACTGACTATTGGCGGTGTGGTTCTGTTCAGCGTGTTTGGTGGCATGAGTGGCCTCGATACCTGGCTGGCCGCCAACCACAGCCCTGCCACCACCATGACTCTGAATATAGACGACGGCAGTTGGCGGGCGCTGATGCTGATGTCGTTTGCCGCCGCCCTGGTGCTGCCGCACATGTACCACATGACCTTCAGTGAAAACCCGTCGCCGAAAGCGCTTGCCAAAGCAAGCTGGGGCCTGCCTCTCTACCTGCTGCTGCTTGGCCTGCCGGTGCCCCTTATCTTGTGGGGCGGGCAGGCGCTGGAAGTCACCACAGGGCCGGATTTCTACATTATTGGCATTGCCCAGGCCCTGAACAGCCCCGGGCTTACGTTGCTGATGTTCATCGCGGGCCTTTCTGCCGCCAGCGGCCTGATGATTGTCAGCACACTGGCTTTTGCGGGCATGGTGCTGAACCATGTTGTTCTGCCTCTGAAAACACCGAGGGAACAGGGCGATATATACCGCTGGCTGCAGCGCGTAAAACGGCTACTGATCGTCGTTATCATCTTTCTGGCGCTGCTGTTTCATGAAACGCTCGGAAAAAACCTGGAGCTCTCTATTCTCGGAGCTATCTCGCTGTCTGGCATGCTTCAGCTATTGCCCGGGGCTCTGGGCGTTATTTATTGGCCGGAAGGCAACCGGCGAGGCTTAAGCGCCGGGCTACTTGTTGGGCTGGCTATCTGGATAGTCACCCTGGTACTGCCCTTTTCTCATACGGCCAACCTTCTGGCCGCACTGCATGCTCCCCTGATTCCCGATTACAGCAACTGGCACATATTCACCTTTGTGAGCCTGAGCGCAAACGTGACCGTGTTTGCCCTGATCTCCGTCCTGAGCTCAAGTTCCAGTGAAGAGGTCGGGGCCGCGCAAGCCTGCTCTCTGGGCGCCTTATCGCGCCCGCACCGCAGGGAGCTACTGGCGGTGTCATCCGGCGACTTTGTCAAACAACTGGCCGTTCCCCTGGGTTACGACGTTGCAAAGCGTGAAGTAGAGCGGGCGCTGGCGAAGCTGAAGTGGCCCAACGTTGAATATCGGCCGTATCAGTTACGCCGCCTGCGGGATCAGATTGAAATCAATCTGTCCGGCCTGCTTGGCCCCTCGGTAGCCCGGGACATGGTGAAGCGTCATCTGGGCTTCAAACCCATGGCCAGAGATGGTGCCGCGCAGGATATCCGCTACGTGGAGCGGGCGCTGGGCGATTATCAGAACCAGCTAACCGGCCTTGCCGGGGAGTTGGATAACCTGCGGCGCCACTACCGGCAGACCTTACAAAACCTGCCCATACCCGCCTGCTCCGTGGGCGAGGATGAAGAAATACTGATGTGGAACCATGCCATTGAGGAACTGACCGGCATTACCGCTGACGATGTTGTCGGTGCCCGGCTGATGGCCCTGCCAGAACACTGGCACCTGTTGCTTGATGACTTCAACCGTGGCGAGGAACTGCACCGCTACAAGCACCGCCTGGATTTTCGCGGCAAGCCACACTGGCTGAACCTTCATAAAGCCGCTCTCAGCGGCCCGGACCATACCGAGGGCGGCAGTATCATTCTGGTTGAGGACCAAACCGAAACCCGGCTGCTTGAAGATGAACTGATGCACAGCGAGCGGCTGGCCTCTGTGGGCCGCCTGGCAGCGGGTGTGGCTCATGAAATTGGCAACCCGGTAACCGGCATTTCCTCTCTTGCACAAAACCTGAAGCTGGAGACCGACAACCCGGACATTCTCGACAGCGCTGACCAGATTCAACAGCAGACCCGGCGCATCTCCACCATCCTGCAATCCCTGATGAACTTTGCCCGGACCGGCAATCACGCCCAGGCAAATCTTTACGAGCCGGTTGTCATTCGCCGGTGCATTGATGAATCCATCAACCTGCTGTCTCTCAGCAACAAACACCTTCATACCCGTTTCATCAACAACTGCCCTGCCGGGCTTCAGGTGCTGGGGGATGAGCAACGCCTGGTTCAGGTTTTTGTTAACCTGCTGGCCAATGCCCGCGATGCCTCTCCGGATGGTGGCAGCATTCTGGTCAGTGGAAACGGTGACGCTTACTCCGCTATCATCGAGATTGTTGATGAAGGTTCAGGTATTCCTGCGGATCAACTGGACCATATCTTCGAGCCGTTCTACACCACAAAGGCCCCCAATAAGGGAACCGGGCTTGGCTTATCGCTGGTGTACAGTATTGTTGAAGAGCATTACGGCAATATTCAGGTAGAGAGCCCGGTCGATTCCGCCACCGGCACAGGCACCTGTGTCCGGCTGAGACTACCCGCTTACGAACCGAAAACCGGCAACACCATTGCAAGCCAGAACGAAGGGTTATAACACTGCTATGCCTCGTATTCTGATCGTTGAAGATGAAGAGATTATTCGCTCAGCTGTACGCAAACTGCTACAGCATGCGGGCTACGACGTTGCCGACGCAGGTTCTGTGGAAGAAGCAGAGCAACAACACAACCCTGACGAGTTTGACCTGATCATATCGGATCTGCGTCTGCCCGGGGCCGCCGGTACAGAGCTAATCTCCAGAGCACCCAACACACCCGTGCTGATCATGACCAGTTACGCCAGCCTTCGGTCGGCCGTAGATTCCATGAAAATGGGGGCCGTCGAGTACATTGCGAAACCTTTTGACCATGACGAGATGCTGGCCGCCGTTGAAAGCATTCTGGCCAGCAGCATGCACCGTCGGGAAGCAGATCAGGGGGCGGGCAGCCAGGCACCCACACCGGAAGACAGTGACCCCGCGAGCATTATGTACGGCCAGTGCGAACCTATGCAGAAGGTATTCACCCTGATCCGCAAAGTGGCCCCCACAGAAACCACGGTGTTGGTACAAGGTGAGTCCGGTACCGGTAAAGAGCTGGTGGCCCGTGCGTTACATCTGCTTAGCCCTCGCACTGAAAAGCCCTTGATTTCAGTGAACTGCGCAGCCATCCCTGAAAGCCTGATTGAATCTGAGCTGTTTGGTCATGAAAAAGGCGCCTTTACCGGCGCGGTATCGGCGCGCACCGGCCTGATTGAAGCCGCTGAAGGTGGCAGCCTGTTTCTGGATGAAATTGGTGAACTGCCGGCAGAAGCCCAGGCACGGCTGTTACGGGTATTGCAGGAAAATGAGATCCGTAAGGTCGGCTCAACCCAGAGCCGCAAGGTAAACGTGCGCATGATAGCCGCCACCCACCGGAACCTGAAAGCCATGACCCGCACTGGCGGGTTCCGCGAAGACCTCTATTACCGCCTGAACGTTATGCAAATCCGGATTCCACCGTTACGGGAAAGGCGCGGAGACGTTCTTGGCCTGGCCAGCCGGTTCCTGAAACGCCAGAGTGAGAAAATGAACAAGCCTGGTCTCAACCTGAGCCCGGAAGCCATGCGCGCCATGGAGCGCCACCGTTGGCCGGGTAACGTCCGGGAACTGGAAAATGCCATAGAGCGGGCCACCATTCTATGCGACAACGACATGATTACCCCCGCACTGCTTGACCTGGACAGTTCTGGTGGCGACGAGCATATCCCTGAAACCCTGGTTGAAGGCAACAACGAGCAAACCCCGGCAGTTGACGGGGAATCGGCTAACGACCTTTCGCTTGAAGATTATTTCCAGCACTTCGTTCTGGAAAACCAGGACCGGATGAGTGAAACCGAACTTGCCCAGAAGCTTGGCATCAGCCGGAAGTCTCTGTGGGAACGTCGTCAGCGCCTGGGCATTCCCCGGAAAAAGTCGTCAGGCAACTGATCAGCACCAAAGTATGAACCCCGGCTCAGTTGTTACCCCATGTTCCCCCCGGTAACACTTCTGCTCATCAAACCACAGCATCAGTAACACTTCGAACGGGTACGGGGTAACACTTATGTGTTAAAAAATCATAAGTGACTGTTAATAAAGAATATTAAAAATCTGGCACGCGCCCTGCAACCTTATTAAGTGCACGACAACAAAAACAAGAAGTGACAAAGCAGCGTCAAAAACAAATACAAAAAGCTGCGGGAAAACGTTCAGTAACAAAAACAAAAACAGAACGTGAGCGAACTGAGTGTTTTGGGTACTTTGATTTTTAGCTAGTCCCACGGCACGTGCGAGTTGTAGATGTAGAGAAGAATCGTTCTCCAGACGACACTACAGACTGCTGAGACCCGCCCGTTGCGTTTGACTGCTCTTGTATTCAAAGCTTTCCGCTTGCATTAACAGATTGCTCCGGTTTTGGAGCCAGACATTGGGGCAAAAAAACGTAAAAAAATCCCGTTAATAACAAAAACAACATGCAGATCGTCAACGCTTTCAGGGCGGATTCGTTACAGCGAATCCGCCTTTTGATTATCAGGCATACAGGAATTCATACGGGCCAGGTCTGGCCAAACGTGTGCAAATCCTCTGCAAACCGTTAAACTCTCGGTTTCTTGCAAATCGCAACTACGGATTTCAATGCCTATATCAATTGCCTCAACCATGGATCAGCTGGTCGGAAAAGTCCGGTCACTCATGCCCTCCGGTGGAAAAAAGAAGCCCCTCCGCTATCAGCGCCGGGAAATCCCCCGCGACCAACACAACGTTTCCCGCTCGGTTATCAGCGAGCCTGCCAGAAAGGTACTGCACCGCCTGAACAAATCTGGCTATGAAGCTTACCTTGTGGGTGGTGGCGTGCGTGACATTCTGCTGGAAGGCAAGCCGAAAGATTTCGACATAGCCACTAATGCAACCCCGGAAGAAGTGCACGATCTGTTTCGGAATTCGCGCCTGATTGGCCGAAGGTTCCGTATTGTGCACGTTGTGTTCGGCCGGGAAATCATTGAAGTAACCACCTTCCGGGGCAATGCCGCACAGGCCGACAACGAGACCGACGACGACCGGCGAACCAGTGAACACGGGTTACTATTACGGGACAACGTCTACGGCAATCAGGAAGAAGATGCGTTGCGCCGAGACTTCACCATCAATGCGCTTTACTACTCCATCCAGAATTTCGACGTAATTGATTTTGCCAACGGCATTGACGACCAGCGCAACCGCCAGCTCAGGCTGATTGGTGACCCCGAAACCCGTTACCGGGAAGATCCGGTGCGCATGCTTCGCGCCATACGGTTCGCGGCCAAGCTTGGTTTTGAGATTGAGCCGGAAACCGAAGCGCCTATTCAGCAACTGGCACCACTGCTGACCCATATTCCGTCTGCACGCCTGTTTGATGAAGTGCTTAAACTCTTCTCGGCAGGTTATGGCGAAGCCACGTACGATCTGCTGACTCAGCACAACCTGCTTGCACCGCTGTTTCCGGAAACCGTAAAAGCCATTGAAGCAGGCGAGCCGGATGAGCTGATCCGCCAGGCACTGCGCAATACCGATGCCCGCATCGCCCAGGGCAAATCTGTGACGCCCTACTTCCTGTTTGCCGCCATGCTCTGGCCGGCACTTCAGGTGGAATGGCGCCATCGGCAGGACAACGGCGATCCGGTTCAGCCCGCACTGCACGGAGCCATTGGCAAAGTAATCGGCCGGCAGGTTCAGGCGACCTCGATCCCCAAACGCTTTTCCGGTCCAATGAAGGAAATCTGGGAGTTGCAGATGCGGCTTCCTCGCCGCCAGGGCAAACGCGCCTTTGTAACACTGGGCCATCCGCGTTTTCGGGCGGCTTACGACTTCCTTCTTGTGCGCGAAGCCAGCGGTGAAATTGAACCGGGGCTTGGCAAATGGTGGACGGATTTCCAGCGGATGGATGAGCGCGGGCAGGAGCGCATGCTATCGGAGCTGACCAGCGACGCCCCAAAAAAACGGCGCCGCCGCAGGTCACCGGCCAGGCGCCCTGCGCAACCATGAAGACGGCCGCATTTGTCGGGCTGGGGAGCAACCTGAAAAACCCGGCCTCGCAACTGGCCCGTTCGGTTGCAGAACTGGCGGCTCTGCCCGGCACCACGCTGGAAGCCCAGTCTCCGTTCTATGCCAGCCGGCCCGTAGGCCCGCAGGATCAGCCGGATTTTGTGAACGGTGCAGTCTGGCTGACAACATCGCTGAGTGCTCACGACCTGCTGGACCACCTCCAGCACATAGAACAGGCTCACGGCCGTGAGCGGCTGCGCCACTGGGGGCCCAGAACGCTGGACCTGGACCTGCTCCTGTTCGGCCACCAGACAATTAATGACAGCCGGCTTGTTGTGCCCCACCCTGAGCTGCCAAACCGGGACTTTGTCCTTCAGCCGCTGCTTGATCTGAACCCCCGGATCACCCTGCCTGATGGCACGGCTGTGGCCAGCCTGCGTCACCAATGCCCGGACAACCAGCTGCGCAAACTTCCCCCCCTGCCACGCAACCCGACCGCGCCCGTTTAACCGGGTTCAGGCCTTCAGGTTCATGATACTATTGCTTCAGACAAGACGACCGGATTACCCTTAGCATCTGGATGCCGGCGGATCCCGGCCCGGCTTTCGTGCATCTACCCAAAAGGTAAAGATTTTATGGCTGTTACCATCAATACGCTGCGGGACTACAAAGAGAAGGGCGAGGCGTTTTCTGCACTCACCTCCTACGATGCCACCTTTGCACAGATAGTCAGCGAGGCGGGAGTAGATGTGATTCTCATTGGCGATTCCCTTGGCATGGTTCTTCAGGGGCACGACAGCACGCTGCCAGTAACGATGGACCAGATTGTGTATCACACCAGCTGTGTGGCCAAAGGTAATCGGGGCTCGCTGATCATGGCTGACATGCCGTTTATGTCTTACGGCACCGTAGACGCAGCACTGGAAAATGCAGCGGAACTGATGCGGGCCGGTGCTCACATGGTCAAGCTTGAGGG
Source organism: uncultured Marinobacter sp. (assembly GCA_964447555.1). GTDB lineage: Bacteria > Pseudomonadota > Gammaproteobacteria > Pseudomonadales > Oleiphilaceae > Marinobacter. Next base: position 5,647 of record CAYUTG010000007.1, on the reverse strand, counting down.
CACAGACTGGATGAAAGAGACCATCAGAGCCCTGAGTGAGCGCGGTGTTCCGGTATGTGCCCATTTAGGGCTAACCCCTCAGTTCGTCAATAAATTCGGCGGCTATAAAGTTCAGGGGCGGGATGACAAAGCTGCCGAACTAATGATTGAGCAAGCCTGTGAACTGCAGGCGGCCGGCGCCGATGTTATTTTGCTGGAATGCGTACCTGCACCACTGGCTGCACGCATCACCCAGGCGGTTAAAGCGCCGGTTATTGGTATTGGTGCCGGCGCGGAAACGGACGGCCAGGTGCTTGTGCTGCATGACATGCTGGGCATTACCACTGGCCGCAAGCCCCGCTTTGTGAAGAATTTCCTGGCCGAAACCAACTCTGTACAGGAAGCTCTGGCGGCCTACGTGAACGCGGTTCGTGACCGGACCTTCCCCGCCGAGGAGCATACGTTCAAGGCATGAGAACCATACATTCCCTGAAAGAGCTGCGCACCATTCTGCGCAGCTATCGCCAGCAAGATAAAACCATTGGTCTGGTGCCAACCATGGGCAACCTTCACGAAGGGCACATTTCTCTGGTCCGCAAGGCCGCAGAAGCTGCCGATGTTGTTATCACCAGCATTTTCGTGAACCCCATGCAGTTTGGTGCCGGCGAGGACCTGGACTCCTACCCACGAACCCTGGCCGATGATCAGGAAAAGCTGAACGCAGCAGGCAACACGCTGGTGTTTGCGCCGTCCATGGAGGAAGTGTACCCGGAGGGGCTGGCGCAACAGACCCAGGTCGTCGTGCCGGATGTCAGTGACGGCCACTGTGGCGCGAGCAGGCCCGGCCATTTCAAAGGTGTTGCAACGGTGGTTACCATGCTGTTCAACATGGTTCAGCCGGACTTTGCCGTATTCGGAGAAAAAGATTTCCAGCAACTGGCGGTTATCCGGAAACTGACCCGCGACCTGATGTTCCCCATCGACATTGTCGGCGGCCCAACCATCCGCGAGGCGGACGGTCTGGCAAAAAGCTCCAGGAACGGCTACCTCTCGGAAAGCGAACGGCGCATAGCCCCGGCCATCTACCGCACGCTTCAGGAAACCGCCACCAGTCTCGCAGACGGACAGGCTGACTTTCAGGCACTGGAGCAGGAAGCCATGGCCAAACTCGGCGATGCCGGGCTAAGGCCGGACTATTTTAATATCGTTAACAGCCTGACACTGAAACCGGCAACGCCCGAAGACACGGACATTACCCTGCTGGCTGCGGCTTTTCTTGGTACAACCCGGCTTATCGATAACTTGTCGGTAACCCGCTAGTTTCCTCATAACAGACGACAGAAAGGAACTCTTTGATGGCCCTGACGCCCGCGAACCCGGCGACCATAACCACCTGCCACGAATGGCAGGTGCTGGCTCAGCAGCGAGAGATACTGGACTCCACACCCATAGCCCAGTTGTTCGCTGACGATCCGGGGCGGGCACAACGATATTTTATCCGGGGCGCCGGGCTGGCACTGGATTTCTCCAAAAACCGCATAACCGATGACACTCTGGCTGCACTCACGGCACTGGCCCGGAGCCGGGGACTGGAGGCGCGCAGGCAGGCGCTGTTCAACGGTGAAAAGGTGAACCTTACCGAGGACCGCCCGGCTCTCCATACTGCTCTCAGGCACCCGGGTAACAGCAAACTCCACATTGATGGCACCGACGTTATTGCCGAGGTACAACGTACTCTCGATCGCATGGAAAGCTTTGTGCACAGTGTCTGGAACCACACCAGAACCGGCTACAGCGGCAAGGCATTTACCGATGTGGTCAGTATTGGCATTGGTGGCTCTTACCTTGGCCCCAGGCTGGTCAACGAGGCATTGCAGCCCTACTGGCACAGCGGTATACGAAGCCATTACGTTGCCAATATCGACGGCTCAGACATCTGCGAAATCCTGAAGCAGGTAAAGCCCGAAACAACACTCTTTCTGATTCAGTCCAAATCATTCAGCACCCAGGAAACCCTGGAAAATGGCAAGGTAGCGCGCGAATGGTTTGTTCAGAATGGCGGCAATGAGTCAGCAGTCAGCAGGCATTTTCTGGCGGTAACAGCAAACCTGTCGGCCGCCGAAGCATTTGGCATCGACACCGACAACGTATTCCCGATGTGGGACTGGGTGGGCGGCCGCTACTCACTCTGGTCGGCCATCGGCCTGCCGGTGGCACTGACCGTTGGCATGGACAACTTCCGAAGCCTTCTGGCTGGTGCCCACGCCATGGACAATCACTTCAGCACGGCACCGCTGGAGCAGAACCTGCCCGTAGTTATGGCGTTGCTCAGCATCTGGTACAACAATTTCTGGGACGCTGGCGCGCACGCCATACTTCCCTACGACCATTACCTGCGTAATATGCCAGCCCACCTCCAGCAACTTGACATGGAAAGTAACGGCAAACAGGTTACTGAAACCGGTGCACCACTAACCTGCAATTCCGGAACCATTGTCTGGGGTGGTGTCGGCTCAAATGGCCAGCACGCTTATCACCAACTGCTTCATCAGGGCACCCGGCTAACGCCTGCAGACTTCATTATTCCCCTGACCACCCATAACCCGGTTGCCAGCCACCACGCCAGCCTTTATGCCAGTTGCCTGAGCCAGACCCAGGCCCTGATGGCAGGAAAATCCCTTGAGGCTGCCCGCACCGAACTGCTGGCCCAGGGGCATTCTGAAGCTGAGGCTGAGCGCCTGGCACCCCACAAGGTGGTGCCCGGCAATAAACCAAGCAACACCCTGCTCATGGAGAAGCTCACCCCTGAAAACCTGGGAGCACTGATTGCCCTGTATGAACACAGAACCTTTGTTCAGGGCACAATCTGGGGGATCGACCCGTTTGATCAATGGGGCGTGGAACTTGGCAAGCAGCTTGGAAAAGGCATCCTGACCCGGTTACTGAACGGGGCAGATGATGCACCCGGCAGTGACGCTTCAACCGACCATCTGATCAGCCTGTTCCGGTCAGCCCGCCGCGAATGAAATCTGGCGCCCCCGCCAGAAGAAATTAACCGGCCAGAGCTTCTGGCCGGTGTTGTACGCCTGCCAGAGTTCGCCATAGGATTTGCCACACACCGGGTGAAGCTCATCCGGTGCTATATTCGCCAGAGGCCAGAGTACAAAAGCATTTTTCAGAATCTCCCCTCTGGGCAACTCCACGCCATCGATACGACCAACCTCACGCCCGTAGGTCAGAATATCCAGGTCCAGAGTCCGCGCGCTGAACTTCGGAGCATCCCGCCGCCGGCCGTTATCGGCCTCCAGTGCTTTAAGGTCCCGGGACAACTCACCCACGTTCAGGTCTGACATAACACCAACCACCAGATTCAAAAAGGGCGATCCGTCAAACCCTACAGGTTCGCTCTCATAAACCGGTGAGATTCTGATGCCACCAAACCTGTCAGCAAGGGCATCAAGGGCCGCCGTGACGTACCGTTCTCTGTCCAGGTTGCTGCCGATACCGATATACACCGGAACCCTGGCCACCATTAACGCACTCCCCGCTCGATACAAACCCCAACGCACCGGGCAGCCGGCACGGCACCGGGCTTGCGGATTTTCAGCCGAAGCCAGCCAACGCCAAAGGTTTTCATGAGATCCTCAGCCAGCACTTCCGCCGCGTGCTCAAGCAGTTGTGGGCGGAGGGCCTGAAGGCAGGCAACAACCTGCTCGCTGACCGCTGCGTAATCAAGCGCATCGCACACATTATCCGAGGCACCGGGAACCCGGTTGTCCCATGCCATTTCCAGATCAACCAGCAAGCGCTGGTCAATGGTTCTCTCCCAGTCGTAAACACCTATCACGGTCTCTACTTCCAGGCCCTCAATAAACACGCAGTCTGCCAAAGGAACTCCCAATGCATTTCGTTCTTTGTTGATTGAATAACACACAGCCAACCGATACTGTATTGAGGCTGGCCGGTTATTTCAGGGCCGGCATTTTCGCACACAACCCCAGAGGCGTCTCTGCCCGCGAGCCGACATCATGAACCTGCCCAGCGATCCGATTGCTATCGTTCTGCTCTGCGCAGCGGCCTATGTTGCCGGGTCTGTCCTGTTTGCCGTTCCGGTATGCCGCCTCTGGCAGCTCCCGGATCCCCGCGCGCAAGGGTCTGGTAACCCTGGCGCCACCAACGTGTATCGCATCGGGGGCTGGGCGCCCGCCGCGACCACACTGGCGCTGGATGCCGCCAAAGGCTGGTTGCCGGTCTGGCTGGCGCACACGTCGGAATTCTCAATTATGGTTCAGGCCATGGTGGCGCTGTTTGCGGTTACCGGCCACATGATTCCGGTTTTTTACCGGTTCAAAGGAGGTAAAGGCGTAGCCACCGCGCTCGGTGCCGGCTTAGCTCTGGCGCCGCTCACCACACTGATCATGGCCGCTATCTGGCTGGTGGCTATCTGGCGCTGGCGCATATCAGCGCTGGCATCTTTGATCGCCATCCTCAGCGGCCCCGTTATCAGCGCCTTTATAGAGCCAGCGACCCTGCCATTGTTCGGGCTGCTGGCCCTTCTGATCGTGGTAAGGCACCGCAACAACCTGATACGGCTGGCCCAGGGCCGGGAAACCGGGCTTTAGGGCTTGCCGCCCATCAGGCCATCGGACCTTGGCTCACTGATGGGTGGCAGTGTATCCATGGGCCAGCGAGGTATCGCGGCAATACGTTCACCATCCTGCTGGCCGGCCTTAAGGCGCTGAGCTCCGGCATAGGCAATCATGGCACCATTATCGGTACAGAATTCGGGCCGTGCGTAAAACACAGAAGCGGCCAGTTTCTTCGCCATCACCTCCAGGCTGGCCCTCAGGCGCTTATTGGCACTGACACCACCAGCAATAACCAGGCGCTTGCAACCCGTTTGCTGCAACGCCCGCCGACATTTGATCGCGAGGGTATCGACCACCGCCGCTTCAAAAGCCAGCGCTATGTCGGCGCGGGCCTGTTCATCCAGTTCACCGGCCTTTCTGGCCGCATTGACGGTATTCAGGGTAAAGGTTTTCAGGCCACTGAAACTGAAATCCAGGCCGGGGCGGTCGGTCATGGGCCTGGGGAAACGGTAACGGCCTTCCCTGCCCTTTTCTGCCAGCGCGGCCACCCGGGGGCCACCCGGGTAATCCAGCCCGAGCATTTTCGCCGTTTTATCAAAGGCCTCACCAGCGGCATCATCCACAGACTCGCCCAGCAGCTCGTATTCGCCAATGCCGTCAACACGTACAAGCTGCGTGTGCCCCCCGGAAACCAGCAAAGCGACAAATGGAAAAGCAGGGGGATTGTCTTCCAGCATCGGTGCCAGCAAGTGCCCTTCCATGTGGTGAACCCCCAGTACCGGCACATTCAGTGCAAAAGCCAAAGCATGCGCCACAGAACCCCCTACCATTAATGCCCCGATAAGTCCGGGGCCAGCCGTATAGGCAATACCTTCTATATTCCGTTTGCTCATTCCGGCATCGGCGAGAACCTGGTCGCACAGGGGCAACAACTTGCGAACATGATCCCGGGAGGCCAGTTCGGGCACCACACCACCGTAATCGGCGTGCATATCAATCTGACTGAACAACGCGTGCGCCAAAAGCCCCCGCTTGCTGTCAAACAGCGCCACACCAGTTTCGTCACAGGAGGTTTCAAT
>CAYUTG010000006.1:0-34750 GCA_964447555.1 uncultured Marinobacter sp. | reverse complement strand
ATAGCCAGGCGTCCAAAACCCGCTCGAGCACGTCCATGTGACGCTTGAGCTCCGCCATCCATGGCTCCGCACAGTTTTGGACGCCTGGCTATGCTTCTGCCGGTCTGACTCAGGTGTCTGGGTTCTGCACAGTTTTGGGCATTGATACCTTCTGATGCCTTTCAGGCTTCGGTGCTGGCTTCTGGTTGTTTAATCGAAAATTTTACCGGGGTTGATAATGCCCTTTGGGTCGAATACCTGTTTGATGCCTTTCAGGTAAGCAATTTCAGCTTCACTTCTAGTGTATTGCAGGTAGGGCTTTTTGGTCATGCCTACGCCGTGTTCAGCAGACACACTTCCCTGATATTTTTCTACGATTTCAAACACCCACTTATTTACCTGCTGGCATTTTTCGAAGAAGTCTTCTTTTGCCATGTCTTCCGGTTTATGGAGGTTCAGGTGGAGGTTGCCGTCGCCAATGTGGCCAAACCAGATGATTTCAAAATCCGGATACTCTCTGGCTACCAGCTCGTCTATTTCCTGCAGGAAGCCAGGGACTTTTGAGACCACGACGGAGATGTCGTTTTTATAAGGCGTTCTTGGTGCGATCGATTCGGAGATGCGTTCACGCAACTGCCACAGGTTGTGCGCCTGGGTTTCACTCTGGCTGATAACACCGTCCGGCACCCAGCCATTCTCCACACACTGTTCGAACAGGTTCATGGCATCGTCCATCACCTGATCGGAGGTGGCCTCAAACTCCAGCAATGCGTAGTAAGGGGTTTCGGTTTCAAAGGGTGCCTGCACCTGTCCGTGGGCCAGTACGTGGCCCATGGCCTGGTGGGAGAAAAATTCGTAAGCGGTCAGGTCAATCTTTTTCTGGAAGGTTTGCAGTACGTCCATGGTGTTGGACAGGTCGTTCAGGCCCAGTACCAGAACGGTCAGGTTGTCTGGTTTGCGGGTCAGTTTCATGGTGGCTTCGGTAATAAAGCCCAGGGTGCCTTCGGCGCCGATGAACAGGTGGCGCAAGTCGTAGCCGGTGTTGTTTTTGGCCAGGTCTTTGTTCAGTTCCAGTATGTCGCCCTTTCCGGTAACGACTTTCAGGCCCGCTACCCAGTCGCGGCTCATGCCGTAGCGAATCACTTTGATGCCGCCGGCGTTGGTAGAAAGGTTGCCGCCAAGCTGGCTGGAGCCGGCTGATGCAAAATCCACCGGGTAATACAGGTTGTTCTCTTCTGCGAAGTTCTGCAGTTGTTCGGTTATTACGCCGGCCTGGCAGTGTACGGTCCGGTCATTTTCGTTGAAGGCGAGTATCTGGTTCATGTTGTCGAACGAGACGACGATTTCACCATGGGCAGCAACAGCGCCCGCACTCAGGCCGGTTCGGCCGCCCGAAGGTACCAGTGCAATTTGCTGTTCATTGGCAAACTGTACCAGCGCCTGTACCTGTTCGGTGGTTTTGGGCAGTACGATGGCCAGTGGCGCGGGGGGATAGATTTTGGTCCAGTCTTTGCCGTAATTCTCAAGCTCTGCCGGGTCTGTCAGTACCTTGCCGGCACTGTCACCAGTCGCAACCAACTGTTTAAGAGAAGCTATGATCTGTTCGGAATTCATGAATACATCAGTCTCGTAAGAGGTGGAACCAGCAGCTTGCCGTTAGTCAAGGAGAGAATCGTTGACTCATGCAAACCAGCACACTGTGAAAATCGAAGTTTATGGTATCATACCGCTCCCGTTCTGTGAGCCAGCCCCGACGGTCACTGGCCACAGGTCATCCCACGTGACGAAAGGTTCGGAATCAAGCCCATGTCAAATACGTCTCTTGAAAAGAGCAAAATCCGAATCCTGCTGCTGGAGGGCGTGCATCAGTCTGCTCTTGATACGCTAAACGCTGCAGGTTACACCAATATCGAATATCTGACTCACTCGCTGGCCGAGGAAGACCTTATTGAGAAGATTGCCGATGCGCACTTCGTAGGGCTTCGCTCCCGCACCCAGTTAACCGAGAAAGTATTTGAAGCCGCCAAAAAGCTGGTCGCTGTGGGATGTTTCTGTATAGGTACCAACCAGGTTGATTTGCAGGCGGCCACCCGCCGCGGTATCGCTGTTTTTAACGCCCCTTTCTCGAATACCCGAAGCGTGGCAGAACTGGTGCTGGCACAGGCTATTCTTTTGCTGCGTGGCGTTCCGGAAAAGAATGCCAAAGCACACCGTGGCCAGTGGACCAAATCGGCCAAGAACAGCCATGAGATTCGCGGTAAAAAGCTGGGCATTATCGGCTATGGCAGCATTGGTACTCAGTTCAGCGTTCTGGCTGAGAGCCTGGGCATGGATGTGTACTTCTATGACGTGGTTTCCAAACTGTCTATTGGTAACGCCACGCAGGTAGGCACCATGCAGGAGCTGCTGAATATCGCAGATGTTGTCAGCCTGCACGTGCCGGCAACGCCAGACACTCACTATATGTTCAAGGCCGAGCAGTTTGCGCAGATGAAGCCCGGGTCTATTCTGATCAACGCTTCTCGCGGAACCGTTGTTGATATAGATGCACTGGCCGAGTCACTCAGCAGCGGCAAACTGCTGGGCGCAGCTGTGGATGTATTCCCGGTTGAGCCAAAATCCAACGATGAAGAGTTCGTTTCACCGCTGCGCGAGTTTGATAACGTTATTCTTACACCACACGTTGGTGGTTCCACCGTTGAAGCCCAGGAAAACATCGGGCGCGAGGTAGCTGAAAAGCTGACGATGTACAGCGACAATGGCACGTCTGTGTCTTCTGTGAACTTCCCCGAGGTTGCGCTGCCGTCGCATCCGGATCAGTATCGCCTGCTGCACATTCATGAGAACGTGCCTGGCGTTATGTCGGCAATCAACCATGTATTCTCGGACAACAGCATTAACGTTTGTGGTCAGTACCTGCAAACCAAGAGAGACATTGGTTACGTGGTCATCGATGTAGACAAGGCCAATGCCAAGCTGGCACTGGAGAAACTGCGCGAAGTGAAAGGCACCATTCGTACCCGCGTACTCTTCTGATAGCAGTTGTCTGATAAAAAAACCGGGGTGTTTACTCCGGTTTTTTTATGCCTTTGAGGCCAATCTGTGGAAACCCCTCTGTTCTTCAACAAATTGTAATCCCCTCCCCCTTGAGATTCGCCTGTCCGAGTCCATTCTTGAAAGACATAAAGCCGGTTATTGTTTTCATACACTCAAGCACCACAGGAGGTGTCTATGTCTTTGAAGGACTCACTGCAACGGAAACTGGAAACCCAGACAGAACACTGGAGCAAACAGATCGACAAACTGCGCTCCGATGCAGAAGAAAAAGCGGCAAGAGCTAAAGATGATCAGGCGGAAGCAGAGGTTCAGAAAGAGTTTTCAGAAAAAATCCAGTCTCTGGAAAGCCAGATTGAAACCGCCCGGGCCAGGCTGAGTGAAGTCAGGGACTCTGGCGAGGATCAGCTGGAGAACCTGAAGAAGCGAATTGACGAGTGGCTGCCCAGCAACACGAACTAAGAGGAATCGGGAGCATGCCTCGCGATGAAGCCGGGGCCTGCTCCCGGTAAAACTGGGGTCTGACCCCGTGGGGTCAGACCCCTTATTCACTTTATTTCATCGGCACCAGCGTTAACTCAACCCGGCGATTCTGCTCTCGCCCAGCCGCTGAATCGTTGGAGGCAATGGGGTAACGCTCGCCATAACCAACAGCCCGGGTGCGTTTCGGCTCAATGCCCTGGTTCAGCAGGAAGTCACGTACGGAGCCGGCCCGCTTCTCGCTCAGAAGCTGGTTGTAGCTCTGGGAGCCAGAACTGTCGGTGTGCCCTGCAACCTGAATAATGGTTTTATCGTACTCTTTCAGCACCAGAGCAACCGACTCAAGCGTGTCAGTAAACGACGGCTTGATGGATGCCTGATTAAGATCGAATGTAATGTTACCCGGCATAACCAGTTCAATCTGATCACCATTACGAACCACCTGAACACCACTGTTTTTCAGCTTGTGGCGCAGGGCCGCTTCCTGCTTGTCCATGTAGTAGCCGATACCACCACCCACGGCAGCACCACCTGCTGCGCCGATCAGCGCGCCTTTGCCCCGGTCACTTTTACTGGAGGTTGCGGCACCAACAGCGGCACCACCAATAGCACCGACAATGGCACCTGCGGTTGCGTTTGAGGTTTTTTCCTCACCGGTGTATGGGTCGTAGGTCATACAACCCGCCAGCGTTACCGTCGCCATGGTTAATGAAAAAATTGTCTTTTTCAAAACACTCTCCCGTACTTTACTGCTTCTGACCCATCGCCGTATTTGCAACCGGTTGAGCCACTTCAGTCGTGAATGTATCAACAATGGTATTGAACACCACTGCCTGCAAATCCTGAGCTTCGTTCACCAGGTGGTGGCGACCATCGGGAATTCTCCTCTCCTTCACGGATGAAAATTTATTCCGGATAATCCGCAGATTGTGCTCCCAGTCTACCGTTGCGTCTTTTTCTCCCTGAATAACGGTAATCGGGAAATCGACCGGGCGCGCCGACTCAATACGGGGCACCCATTGGCGCAGAGCGCTTACCCAGTCCACATGCACGGCCCTCGCCTGAAGCGGGTCAAGTTCCCGCAGAAAACGAAGAAACCGTGTATTTCCGCTGTTTGTACCAAACGCCCGACGCCAGCGGCTGAAAAAAGGTTTCATCATACTGTGCAGCACCTTGGCTCCCAGCCAGCCGGCTGGCCTTATCAGAGGTGCGAGCAGCACCACCTTGTCAAAACCGGACGTATCGCGGGAATGCTGATTAGACAACAGATAATCAATCAGTATTGCGCCGCCCGTGCTTTGTCCTACCGCAAACCATGGGCCCGCCACTTTGTCCCTGACAAGGGTCATAACATCCTCAAGCACGCTCTGATACTCAAGAAAGCTGCCAATCGCCGCCGGCGTTCCGCTGGACAGGCCGTGTCCTGGCTGATCGTACGCAAGAACATCAAACCCCTCGCTTAAACACCGGTCAATCAACTGGCTGTATAACCCCACGTGGTCAAAATACCCATGCAGGATAAATACGGTGCCTTTTTCGCTGCCGCTCTCAGAGAGCCGGTAGTAATGCACCATAACCTGATGATGCCCGGTCGTCAGATACCCCTGGTGATAGGCTACCTCCGGGTGCTCCACCCAAAGGTCCAGCCCATAAAAGCGGCAATAGGCCACCATCTCGTCGCTCAACTCCCTGTGCGTGGCAAGCTCAAACGGCTCAAGCCTTTCCAGCAGGGAATATCTGTCCCAATCGGGTATTTCTATGGTATCTGTTTTCCAGTACACGTAGAGTTAAACGCCTGTCATGATTAATTAATATTCAGATTAAACAGCGATTCTAACCCATAGTGAGGGTACACAACCGATGCTGCAATCTCTTCTTGAAACCGGGCTGCGCCAGACTATGATGCACCTGGTGCGGCCAATGCTGAACCCGTCAATTCCGGTCAGTGTTCAGCGAACACTGATTGCCCAGGCCTATCGCAGCTCCACGCCTCCCCGCGGTAGCCATTTCGAACCGCTTCGCCTTGCCTCCGTGCCAGCCACAAAAACTCTGTACCACCGCAGTTCCAACGGCGTGGTGCTTTACCTGCACGGTGGCGCGTATATGGTTGGCTCCTCCGGCACGCACCGGGGAATCACCGGCCACCTTGCGAAAGCCAGTGGTTGCCAGGTCATAGCTCTGGATTACCGGCTGGCTCCAGGACACCCCTTTCCTGCCGCACTGGATGATGCCGAATCTGCCTACCGTGCCTTGCTTGACCAGGGTTTCAGTTCCGGAAAAATTGCCGTCGCCGGCGACTCTGCAGGCGGTGGGCTCACGATTGCACTGGCGTTGCGGCTGAAAGATAAACAGTTACCCTTGCCCTCGTCTCTTACCGTATTTTCACCCTGGACAGATCTCACCCAACAGGCGTTGTACACGCCTGCCTGCGAACCCGTACTGCAACCCCGATGGACCGCGAAAGCCGCCAGACTGTATGCCGCCGGTGAATCGCTGACAAACCCGCTGATTTCCCCGGTTTTCGGAGACCTGTCCGGGTTACCGCCATTACTGATCCAGGTCGGTGGCCAGGAGATTCTGCTCAATGATGCCGAGCGACTTGCCCTTGCCGCAAAGCGAGACCATGTCCAGACAAAGCTTCAGATATTCAATGGCTTGTGGCATGTATTCCAGGTACATGCCAGCCAGCTTGAGCGAGCATCCAAAGCCATGAGAGCCGCCGGCACCCACATCAGCAATCATCTGGCAGGCTGATTTCGCCACGGGCCAGCGCCTCTTTACGCACCCGGGGCCATTGCTTTATGCGCCACTCTACACGGGAGGCCTGGCTACGGTTGCCAACCGACGAGTGATACACCAACTCAAGAGGCCCCTTGCCCCGAAGGCTTCGGGCACCTTTGGGGGCGCCCGCCTCATGCTCTGAAAAACGACGATTTACATCGGTAGTAATACCGGTATACAGCGCGCCCCTGGCCGTTCTGACCATATACACAAACCACTCAGGACTCATGAGACTAACGCGTTCTCCCTGGCCCGCACCTTCTTTTGCTGCAACCACAGGCCGGACACAATCAACACCAGCCCGATGTAGGTGGATGGCAATATCTGTTCACCAAGAATGAAATGGATAAACACCAGCGACAAAAACGGCGATATAAAAATCAGATTGCTGACTCTGGAGGTATTTTCTGCCTTTTTCATGGCATAAGACCAGAACACGAACGCAATTCCCATTTCGAACACACCTACATACACGGCCGCCGCAAGTGAGGTATCCGGTACGAAATCATAGCCTTCGGTGACACCGCAAATCACGGCTATAACGGGCAGCCCGGACAGGAAATTCAGAAACAGCCCCACCACCGGGTCCCGGGTATCCCGGGTCGCAATAATCCAGTAAGAGGCCCAGATCAGGGTGCTGCCTATGGCCAGAGTAACGCCCAGCGGGTCGGAAAAACTGAGCGAAGTAACAGCCCCACGGGTGGCAATAACCACCACACCCGCGTAACAGACCAGCCCGGCAATAATATCCAGCTTGCGTAAACGCTGGCCCAGAAAGGGCACCGAAAGATACGCAAGCACCAGTGCCCAAGTGTAATTCAGCGGCTGTGCCTCCTGAGCCGGCAGGCGATCGAACGCGCCAAACAAAACAAAATAATACAGACAGGGGTTGATCAGCCCCATCCCAAAAGACTGAACATATTGCCGGCCGCTGAGTTCGAACACCATACGAAACCGGCCCTGGAGTGTAAGAATCACACCCATCACAATCACTGACGAGGCACAGGCGATCAACAGCATCTGCACGGGTGCCAGGCCTCTCAGTGCCAGTTTGAATGCCGTGGCGACTGTGGACCAGAGCAGTACCGTCGCAAGTCCGTAAAGCATTGCCTGTTTCTGGTTCTGCATAACAAAAATTCCTGGTGTTTCAAATTCAGCCCATCCTGCGCAGTCGGGGCTGTGACATACTCTGCAGTTATTCCGGAACCAGCCAGTCCATTTGCGGTTTGACATCCAGCGCCCCAACTCCGGCAACCCTCGAAAGCATGGCAGACAATCGCTCATCAAACCCCCAGGGCGGATTGATCACCAACATGCCAGAGCCCGTCATGCCGCGCTCCGGCGGGTCATTCAAGTGTATTTCGCTGCGCAATACCTTGCGAACAGAACTGCGTTGAATGGCATCAAGCAACCTATGCTGTGGCTTGCCGGACAGTATGGGATACCACACAAGACAGACACCGTGGCGGCATTTGCGCCAGGCAGACTCAATGGTTGCCGCAACCTCCGCATAGTCAGACTTTATCTCGTAAGAGGGGTCGATCAACACCAGCAGCCTGGGTTGTGCGGGTGGTAAACGTTTCAGCAACCCCTGCAAACCGTCCTCCCGAAGCACCCGCACCTGCCGGGATGATGCCCAGTCTGCTAACTGGTGGCCCTCCGTTGGGTGAAGTTCAAAGGCCGTCAGCGAGTCTCCTGCCCGCAAAAATCGGCGAAACCACGCCGGCGAACCCGGATAGACAGACAGCCTGCCGGTGTCACCATTAAGCTGCACCAGCGTCTCGCGAACCGGCAGCCAGTCGTCTGAAGCCCATGCATCGCCCATCTGCCAAAGCTTTTGTATTCCGCCGTCGGCTTCTCCGGTCTTTCTGGCACGCTCACCATCAAGATCATACATGGCGCTACCAGCATGGGTGTCGAAACAGGCAATACCGGATGTCTTGACCTGCATCATCGAGATCGCAAGGGTTAATGCCGCATGTTTCTGAACGTCGGCAAAATTGCCCGCATGGAAGGCATGAAGGTAACTCAGCATGGTTTGGCTCCAAAATTCATGGCACTCATTAGGCATGACGAATAAAGGCCAGGCAAGTCATTGCACAGATAAACGGTTGCAGCGCTACCAGTTTTTAACGACAATGCAAACGATAATTTGTGTCATTCTCATAACAGTCCTTACCCGGAACAACCCCAATAAACGACGGAGCCCGCATGAACACACTGTTTCGCCCAGCCCCTCTGGCACTGACAATTGCAGCCCTCGCTATGGCCGGCTGCGCCAACGCCCCCTGGTCTGACAACCAATCGGAACCGGTAACCAAGGCAGCCGTGGTCGTCAATTATGCAGATATTGCACACGCCACCTATGAAGATGCGCTGATTACCGCCAGAGCACTGAACGAAGCGACGGACCGTTTGATTGCCAACCCTACGGAAGAGAACCTGACAGCCGCCAGGCAGGCCTGGTATGCCGCCCGGGTGCCCTACCAGCAATCAGAAGCGTTCCGCTTTGGTAACACGATCGTCGACGACTGGGAAGGCGAGCTGAACGCATGGCCCCTGGATGAAGGGCTGATCGACTATGTGAACACCGACGACTACCAGTACGAGCTGGGTAACGCCGGCGCAACAGCAAACATCATTGGCAGCAGCCGCATTAATATTGGTGGCGAAACCCTGGATGTTTCCACGCTGACACCCGAACTGCTGGCCGGCCTGAACGAAATTGGTGGTTCCGAAGCCAATGTAGCAACCGGCTACCACGCCATAGAATTTCTGCTCTGGGGCCAGGATTTACACGGTTTTGAGCCCGGCAACGGCGAACGTCCGTTCACGGATTACAGCACTGGCCCGGACTGCACCAATGGCAACTGCGAGCGCCGCGGCGAGTACCTTGATGCCGTAACCGATCTTCTGGTTTCAGACCTCCAGTGGATGACTGATCAATGGGCAAAAGGTGACAGCGACAACTATCGCGCACAGCTCACCAGTGCCAATCCGGATGAGGTTATTCAGAAAATGCTGTTCGGCATGGGCTCCCTGTCGCTGGGCGAACTGGCGGGCGAGCGCATGAAAGTTGCACTGGAAGCCAACTCTTATGAAGACGAGCACGACTGCTTCAGCGACAACACGCATAACTCTCATTATTACGACGGCAAAGGCATTCAGAATGTTTATACCGGCACCTACCGCCGCGTAGACGATAGCCTGGTTGAAGGGCCCTCTCTGTCCGATCTGGTAAAAGCATCCAACCCTGAACTGGATGCCCGCCTGAATGCACAGCTTGATGACTCCATGCAAGCGCTGGGCGTGATGAAAGCCAAGGCCGAAAGCAGCGAGAACCCGATGGCTTTTGATATGATGATCGCCCCCGGTAACGAGGCCGGAGCCAGGCTGGTCAATAACGCCATCATGGCGCTGGTTGTGCAAACCGGCTCTATTGAGCAGGCCGCCCGCGAGCTTGGTATAGCGGCGCTTTCTCCTGACGATGCCGGCCACTCATTCTGAGGCCGTCGTAAGAGAATGCGACAGCACCGGGAGCCAGGATTGCTCCCGGTACAATCCAAAGTAAGAGCAAGCCATGGAAAGCCTGCCTCGCAAGGTGCAGTTTTTCCATGGCTTATTTCATTTAAAACAGTGAGCAGCAATGAACAAAACCCTGTTTCTCTGCGCTATTCCTGCCAGTTTGTTCATGGCCTCATCCGCCATCTGTGCAGAAACCCACGCCGGTTACCCCATTCAGACCACCCCGATGACGGCCGGCGAAGGCACTGTCAAGCAGGCAGACACGAACGCCTATTCACTGCCTCAGGCCAACCTGCCCATGACCAAACGCCTGGACTTCAGCGTCGGTAACAGTTTTTTCCGGAACCCCTGGGTAGAGGCTCCGGCCAGTACCAGCGCACGGGACGGCCTTGGCCCGCTTTTCAACACCAACTCCTGCCAGGGCTGTCATGTGAAAGACGGCCGGGGTCACCCCCCGGATGCCGACGTGCCCTCCGTGTCGCTGTTCCTGAGGTTGTCTGTACCGGCCGATTCAGAAGCCGATGCAGACATGCTGAAAATGCACGGCGTTAAACCCGCGCCGGTTTATGGCACTCAGTTGCAAACCGCAGCCATTCCCGGTGTAAAGCCCGAAGCCGACCTGGCAGTCACATGGGAGCCTGTCGAACGGACACTGGCAGATGGCACGGTTGTCGAACTGCGCAAACCTGAGTTCCGGATTGAACACCCGAACTACGGCCCGCTGCCGGACAACCTGCTGCTTTCCCCCCGGGTGGCACCACAAATGATCGGTGTTGGCTTGCTTGAAACCATCTCTCTGGCAGATCTCGAAGCCCTGGCAGACCCCGAAGACAAAGATAACGACGGTATTTCCGGCAAACTGAACCAGGTATGGGACCTGAGAACCGGAAAAACCGCTGCCGGCCGGTTCGGCTGGAAAGCCGGCGAGCCAACCGTAGAGCAACAAAGCATGGGGGCATTTGCCGGTGATATGGGCCTGGTCTCCACACTGAAGCCCGCAAACGACTGCATGCCCGGGCAGAAGTGCGAAGGCTACGCCACCGGAGGCACACCCGAAGTCACCGACAAGATTGCAGACTTCGTGACTTTCTACGCGAAAAGCCTGGCCGTACCCGCCCGCCGAAACATGAACAAACCCTCGGTACAGCGTGGGGCGAAGCTGTTTAACGAAACCGGATGTGCGGCGTGCCACACCCCCCGGTTTACCACTGGCACCGACCCCGACAGGCCCGACCTGAGCAACCAGACTATCTGGCCGTACACCGACCTGCTGCTACACGATATGGGGCCAGCACTGGCTGACAGCCGCGATGAGTTTCTGGCCAATGGCAACGAATGGCGTACCGCGCCACTCTGGGGTACCGGGCTGGTTCAGGTGGTGAATCCACAGGCAGGATTCCTTCATGATGGCCGCGCCCGTACACCCGAAGAAGCCATTCTCTGGCATGGTGGCGAAGCCAGCCCCGCCGCAGAAGGTTACAGCAACCTGCCCGCCACTGACCGGCAGGCACTTATTGATTTTCTGAATTCACTTTGAGGAGCTTACATGCAGCGACTGATTAACCGATTTATCGCTCCTGCCCTGACCCTGTGCCTTGCGACCACCGCCGCGACAGGTTCTACCGCCACCCCCGAGGCTGCAATAAATGCCCGCGCACTCTGGTACGAAGGCATTGCCACGGGCTACCAGTCTCTGGCAGCCGAAGCTAAAACCCTGAACCAGGCCGCAGAGACTTACTGCAAGACACCGTCACCATCAACCCGGACAGCCGTTACCCAGGCCTGGCAAGATGCCTTTCTGGCCTGGCAAAACGTTCGGTTTGTGGATTTCGGCCCCGCAGAGCTGGGGAACCGGGCCTGGCAGTTCCAGTTCTGGCCAGACGCCAAAAACCTCATTGGCCGCAAGGCGAACTCACTGATAAATCAAAGCAAAACCATCAGCCCGACCATGGTGTCTCAGGCAGGGGTCGCGGCTCAGGGCTTTCCAATGGTGGAATACCTGCTGTTTGATGAACCGCTGAACCAGGGCAAGAAAGCATTACCGGCGGAGAAAACCTGTGAATTGCTGACGTCTGTCACCCAGACCATCCGCACGAACAGCCGCGACCTGAACAGCGAGTGGGCTGATTTCAAACCCCACTATCTCGAAACCGCACAGTACACAGATGGCACTATTCTGGGGGCCATGAACACGCTCGAGATTCTGGAGACGCGGCGGCTGGCAACCCCTATGGGATTGAGCGGCACCAACAAACGTTCCGTTTACCCGGCCGATGCCTGGCGCAGCGGCACCAGCCTGGCCACCATCGGGGCAACGCTTGACGGACTGAAGCGCTACTTCCTTCCGGCCTTTTCCGATTTGCTGCGGGCTGGCAGCCATGACGAGGTTGCCAATCGCGTTAACGCGCAGTTTGATGAAGTTCTGGCTCACTTTCCGGAAATAAACAGGCCACTGGCTCAGTTGCTGGCAGAAGATGACGCTTTTCATGCTCTGCAAAGCCTCTATGTGGATATAGCCCAACTGGTCACCCTGGTGAGTGATCAGGCGGCGGTCAAACTTGGAGTCGTGCGCGGATTTAACTCCAGTGACGGAGACTGAGGAGCAGCACGATGGGCATAAACCGAAGAACACTGCTAAAAACCAGCGTTGCGGCAGGCACACTCGCGACGCTGGCCGGCTGTAGCCAGCTACGTACGAAATCACGGTCTGAACCCGAACAACTGGCCGGGGCCGTTGGTTTGCCTGACGGGCGCTTTGCCATAAGCGCCATTGACCTGCAGGGACAAACTCTGTGGCAGTCGCCGGTAGAAACCCGCTGCCACAGTGGCTGCCGGCGGCCGCTCAGCAAAGAACTCCTGTTTGTTGAGCGCCGGCCCGGATGGTCGTTTTACGTGTTCGACAGCGAAACCGGGCAGCGGCTGCACCAGATCAAAGCGGCCGACGGCGAGCATTTTGTTGGCCACGGTATTTTTTCACCGGATGGCACCCACCTGTATGTGCCCGGCAGCCGCTATGAACCGGGCGAAGGCATTATTGCCGTGTATAACGCCAGGCAGGGTTACAAGCGGGTAAACACCCTGGAGCTGCACGGTATCGGGCCGCACCAGCTGGTCATGCATCCCGACGGACAAACGCTGATTATCGGCCTGGGCGGCATTCTTACCCACCCGGACTATGACCGTATCAAGCTGAATCTCGATACTATGAAACCGGCCCTCATGTTGATGGACCGGCATTCCGGAGAGATTCTGGCCCGCTTTTCACCCAGCCACCACCAGCTCAGTTCCCGGCATGTGGATGTCTCACCAGCCGGGCATATCTACACTGCGTATCAGTACCAGGGGCCAAAATATGAAACCCGGCCACTGGTCGCCCGGTACCAGGGAGGCCGTTATGAAGAAATTGATTTCGGCCACGGCATACTGGCAGAACTGGGCAACTACATTGCCAGCATTGTCGCCCACCCCGAAAACGATCTGGTTGCCATTGCCTCACCCGTGGGTGGAACAGCACTGATTTTTGAGGGCTCATCTGGTCAGGTTGTCCGTAAAGCCCGGATCCGGGACTGTGCCGGTGTGGAGGCGCTTCCCGGCGGTGACTTTCTGGTGTCATCCGGCCAGGGGGAGCTGATCCGTTTAAGTGCTAATCACAAACCGGTTGAGCTGGCACACAGGCCACTGCACTGGGATCACCACCTGATATAAACACCGGTTTGCCTCTCTCCTACCAGCTCAGCCCATACCAGAACCTGTTGGTATGGGCTGAGTGATTGCATACTGGTATCCTTTCCCGGCATTCCTATTTTCGGAGAGAACCAGTTTGTCGACACAGAAGCGGGACACGATAGACCGGCTTTACAGCCTGATAGCCAACGAAGAAGACGCCAGGGTATGTAAAGACATCCCCGATGCAGCCTGCCAGGAAGTACCCCGTAACTTCTTTCTGATTCTTGCCGCCAATGTGCTCACCAAGCTTGGCGATCTGCTGATCAGCCCGAAAACCGTTCTGGCATGGCTGATGAGCGCTGTTGGCGCACCGGCGCTGGTGGCCTGGCTGGTGCCTATCCGGGAATCCGGCTCTATGGTTCCGCAAATGGTGATCGCAGGCTGGGTAAGGCGCAAGCCGGTACGCAAGTGGTTCTGGACGCTGGGAAGCTTTGGCCAGGCCGCCAGCGTGGTGGCGATGGCCGCCAGTGTGCGGTTTCTGGAAGGCTACACAGCAGGCGCCGGTATTATCACAGCTCTGGTAGTCTTCTCTCTTTCACGCGGTTTCTGTTCTATCTCCATGAAGGACATCCAGGGCAAATGCATCCCCAAAACCCGCCGTGGCCGGCTATCTGGCCTCGCAACGACCCTGGGGGGGACAACGACGGTTATCCTGACCGTACTCCTGTTCTGGGACCGTAGCGACCCGACACTCGGCTTTTATACTCTCCTGCTACTGCTGGCAGGCGCCCTGTGGATCATTGCCGGCTTCCTGTTTGCTGGCATTGAAGAACACGAAGGCGAAACCGGCGGTGGTGCCAATGCCATAGAAGAGGCCCTGCACAGCCTGTCGCTGCTGCGGGACGATGCGCTCTTCCGGCACTTCGTGATTACCCGGGCATTGTTGTTGTGCTCTGCTCTTGCCTCACCCTATTTTGTAGTACTGGCACAAAAGGAATCCGACGCTGGCTGGATGCTGGGCGTGTTCTTGCTGGCCAGCAGCCTGGCCAGTTCAGTCAGTGCCAGTTTCTGGGGCTGGATGGCTGACACCTCTAGCCGAAAAGTCATCATCCGGGGTGCCACCATTGCCAGTGGGGTATGCATTGCCGTAGGCGTTACCGCGCTGATCATTGGCCGGGACATAGGCAGCGTCTGGTTTTACCCGGGCGCATTTTTTGTGCTGAGTATCGCCCATGCCGGGGTTCGGCTTGGCCGGAAAACCTATCTGGTGGATATGGCCGGGGGCAACAAGCGCACAGACTATACAGCCGTCAGTAACACCGTGATCGGTTTTCTGCTGCTGGTGACCGGTGGCTTAACCGCCGTTATCTCTGTTTTTTCGGATATCGCCGTCATACTGATCCTGGGCTTCATGGGGTTTGCCGGCATGATCAGCGCCATGCGGCTGAAGGAAGTGACTAACGAGTGATAGCAGGCAAGAAGGCTCTCTCGGGATACTAGGGCGCCTTGCCTTCATTCAGGGCCAGTGCGCCCTTCACAATGCGGTAGATAATCCAGATAGATGCACCCATCATAATAAACCAGCCAATAATCAGGGCCATGGTGATCACCCCGATCACCATCCAGAGCAGGCCTATCCAGAACGTGCGTATCTGCCACCGGAAGTGTGGCTCAACCCAGGTATTCTGAACCTCGTCCAGCTTGACGTAATTAATGATGACCGCAACAAGGCCGGTGATGCCCGCGAAAAATGACAGAGCCTGAAGGATGTAGACAACAACCGCCAGATTTCTGGCTGGGTCTGGCCGGCGCGTTGCCGGGTCTGAATCTGCGGGAATAAATTCCGAGTCTGCCACTGTAAGGTCTCCGTCAGAATAAGCTGCAAGCGTAACATACACCGCTGTTCCGCAGACGTTACGGAAGGGTCAGTCGGTATCGGGGCGATAACCCACGCGAAAACCACCCCAGTGTTTACCATTCACATAAACGGGTACGGACAGATCGTGCATTACCTCCCCGGTATCCCGGCGGTAGGTCTGCAGCAGCATGTCCTGGGTATGGCTACCGCAGCGAATACCGGTGCGGTCATTAAACAGGCGCTTACTTCGGCTCTTGACCAGATCCACCTCCGGATTACCGGTAGGCGCATGGGCAAAATCCCGGTTATGGGTGGGCACATACCCGTCTGGCGCG
Source organism: uncultured Marinobacter sp. (assembly GCA_964447555.1). Classification (GTDB taxonomy): domain Bacteria; phylum Pseudomonadota; class Gammaproteobacteria; order Pseudomonadales; family Oleiphilaceae; genus Marinobacter. Next base: position 19,072 of record CAYUTG010000006.1, on the reverse strand, counting down.
GTGGCAATAGCAAAGACTATGGCCTTGTGCGTGTTCTTCACCGGCTCCTGGATGGCCGGCAGATACTGATCGGTAAATTTGTCGAACGCACTGGCATACTTGGGAGGATGGGTATTGGGTACAGGCGTACGCTTGTTATCAAACAGTGCCGAAGCAGAGATTTTGTTATCCTGCACCGCCTGCTCAAACAACTCCCCCAGCTGCGCGGCGGCAGACTTCGCCTGACTGTAGAAAAAACGGTGATAACTGGCCTCACTGTGCAGTGCAAAAGCAGCATTGGTTTTTTCCGCCAGTTCCATCAGGGTAGCGGCCTGTCCCGCCAGTGAGGATACGCTGGCATCCCCCTCGGAAATCTGCCCCCTTATGGCTTCGATGGCAGAAAACACCTGGCTCAGGCTAAGCTCATTGTTCTGATCAATCTCGGCAATGCGCGCGACCTGCTGCTGCAGCCGGTCTGACTGATCACGAATCTGGTCCAGCCGCTCGCCCACACTTTCAACGGATATCAGCCCGCTTTCAACGCTGCGGGCCAGGTCTTCAATTCTGGAAACAATCTGCGTGGTGTCTGAGCGTATTTCCTGCAGGGTTTCTGCTACCTCACCGGTAGCCTCAGCCGTTCTGCCCGCCAGTTGCCGCACTTCATCCGCCACAACGGCAAACCCACGGCCCTGATCGCCGGCCCGGGCAGCTTCAATAGCCGCATTCAGTGCCAGCAGATTGGTTTGCTCCGCAATACCCTCTATGGTGGAGGTAACACTCTGAATTTTTGTCGATTTCTCACTGAGGTTCTGTATCAGAGTCAGGTTCTCGCCCGATTGCTGGTGAACCTTGCGGACGCTCTCTATAGCGTCAATCAGTGCTTCCCGCCCCTCACTACTGGTGGCACTGGCCTGATGAGCCATAGTGGCCGCTTCCGCAGCCTGTTCGGATGATTCTCGCACGGTTTCGGTAATCTGCCCGGCATAGTCTGCCATCTGGGTAATTTCTTCCACCTGCCGGTCCAGGCGAAGCTTCAACTGATCGGCCGAATAGGAAACATGCGCTGCCGAAACAGCACTCTGATTGGCGCTGCCAGATAGCGTTTCAACCAGCGCCTGCCCGGTTCTGGCACGCTCCAGAACACTGCTGCAGTGCGGGTACAACAGGTGATCTTCTGCCAATGAGCCGTCGTCGAGGGCTTTTAGCCCCTGCTCAACCGGGTTCAACACGCGGATAATCAGATAACCGCCCGCCAGGGCCAGCCCGATAATCATGCCTATGAATAAAGAGGGGAATTCAAGTCCTAGCAACGGAGCCACCAATACGCAGACAACGGCAAAAATGAGCGTAATGACCAACCCCCAGAGAATCGTTGTCCGGTTAAGTAAGCCCATAGCCACCTCAGATTTATTATTATTTCTATCACATTTTTATACATAGCAGGAATTTCCAGCTTAATGAACGGCGGCCGTTTAATAACTCATACTTTAGTTTAGCAAGCCATTCACATAATACCGGCTATCGGCACAGAACCGCATTTCTGAAATACAAAGCATCAACCGGGGGATAAAGATGTTTGCTAACAGGGGATCAAACGGTGGACAGAAAGTCCGGCTGTCAGGTTGGAGGGGGGGGATAAAGAAGACCACTCTGCAGGGCAAAGTAATGCCCTTGCCCTGCAGGTGCGTATCAGTGCTGTGTAGCTGTTCAACACTGACTGTACGCGGCACTTACTGGGTTACATCATCATAGCCTTCACGCACCGCATCGCCGGCGTCGTCCGCGGCCTCGCCCATTTCATCGGCGGCGTTCTCGGCAGCATCTTTGGTGTCTTCCCAGGCGCTGTCCTGGCCAGTGGCTTCGTCGTAGGTGTTTTCAACTGAATTGCCGGCATCTTCCATCATATCGCCCGCATTATCAACTGCCTGATCTACATCTACACCTTCGTTGTCATCGGAACTGCAGGCGGCAAGACCCATACTCATAACAAGTGCCAGTGCGCTCAGTGTGAGCTTTTTCATACCATTTCCCTCTGTTGGTCTGTGTTTGCAGTTGCCAACAGACTACGGCCATGAACGGCTACATACAATTACCGCCGTATTACCCTTTATTTAAGCCTTCATATTAATTACCGCTCAATTCGTATTATCAGAAGATTGGCCGGCCATTAAGGGTTAATACATGGTCAATACTAACCATGGTTTTTCTGCCAAGCAGGATAAAGTCCCTGCCGGCACGGCTGAACAGATCCTGAATAATATCATGTACCGTGCAAACCTGGCCCGCACTATCCCGGTAAACAACTTCTACCAGATCCCCGGAAGTAAGGTACTCACGAAGCAGTTCGTAAGTGGACAGGTTTGCTGTTGCAAGGGATGAGTCTGACATGTCCATACGGGTAATCCCTGTAATCGGTTTCCTTGTGTGATATCCGCTAACCCAACACGCCTGAGCGTATTTCTGAAGTCTGGTTCATAACCGGGGGTTTGGCCAATCTGCACAAAATCAGTCATTTCATGCCAATTTTTTCACAGAGTCAGGGAAAATTGTTGCATTGCTAGATTGTCCGACATAAATTCAAAGAACGCGCACCGTGGACTGCAATGGAGACTATAAGATGAACGCCAAAACCCGCGAGCCCATCGAAGCAGAACAGATTGATACGCCGCCAGACACTGACGTAACCACCAGACCTGCCGGCACTGACTGGAAAGATCCGAAACGTTACCTGTGGTTGTTGGGTCCCGCTCTGCCCGGCATCGGGCTGGCCGCACTGACCGGTTACGCGCTGGCCCCGAAAAAACTGAAGGCGCTGGCATGGACCGGGCCCGCCCTGGTGCACGGTATTATTCCGGCGCTGGACAAAGCCATAGGTGAAGACGCAAGCAATCCGCCGGAATCGGCGGTGAAGTCTCTGGAGCAGGACAAATACTATAACCGCATCGTAAAAGCCTTCATTCCCACCCAGTATGCCATGACCGTGATGGGCGCCTGGCTGGCCAGCCGGAAGAACACACCTCTGGAAGACAAGATAGGCCTGACACTCACCGTGGGTGCTATCAACGGTGTAGGCATTAATACCGCACACGAACTGGGCCACAAATCCAGCAAACTGAACAAACTGATGGCGATGGCCGCACTGGCCCCCACCGGGTACTCGCACTTTGTGGTGGAACATAACTTTGGCCATCACAAGCGCGTGGCAACACCGGAAGACCCCGCCAGCAGCCGCATGGGTGAGAGCTTCTGGAAGTTTCTGCCCAGAACGGTACTCGGGGGCATCAAATCGTCTGTGAATATCGAGAAAGCCCGCCTGGCACGGAAAGGAAAAAGCTTCTGGAGCCTGGACAACGAACTGCTACAGGGCTGGGCCATGAGCGCCGGCCTGTTCAGCGCCACCACGCTGGTGTGCGGGCCGCGGGCGGTGCCGTTTCTTGCGGCGCAGGCTGTTTATGGTGCCAGCCTTCTGGAAAGTGTTAATTACATTGAACACTATGGATTACTGCGCCAGAAGGACAGCAAAGGGAAATACGTGCGCACCCAGCCGGAACACAGCTGGAACAGTAACCATATTGTCACCAACCTGTTCCTGTATCAGCTACAGCGCCATTCAGACCACCACGCAAATCCCCAGCGAAGCTTTCAGGCATTAAGGCACTTTGAGAGAGCTCCCCAATTGCCCAGCGGCTACGCCTCCATGCTGTTACCGGCATACTTTCCGCAGTGGTGGTATGACACCATGGATAAACGGGTGATTGATCACTACGAAGGCGACCTGAGCAAAATTAACTGGGACCCGGACCAGAAGGCCGCGCTGATGGACAAGTATCAGGACTACGCAAATCAGGTTGCCGCCGAAGCCGCAGCCCGCCGGGAAAAGGAAACCGGGAAAGCGGCCTGACAACAATGTATAAAGGCGGGCAGTTGCCCGCCTTTATACCGCCTAGAACCACTCGGCCTTCATATTCAGGCAGGTATCATCCATATTCCTCAGCAGTACCAGATCCTGAGCCACCGTTGGCAACTCCCAGTGGAAGAAATACTGCGCCGCCTGAAGCTTGCCCTGATAGAAATCACGTTCACTGTCACTGTTCGCAGAAGCCAGTGATTGAGCCGCAGCATTGGCCTGGCGAAGCCACATCCAGGCAACCATGATATGACCAAACAGGTGCAGATAGCAGGAAGCATTGGCCAGCACCCGGTCCGGGTTGTCATTCATCAGTGATTTGCCAAGGCTCTGCGTCACTTTCACAGCCTGCTGCAGGGTTTCGCTGAGGGACAAGGCCCACTGCTGGCACCGGTCCGTGGTTGCGGCTTTCAGATCAACCTGCATTTCCTGCATCAGCAACTGCAGGCCATGGCTATGATCCTGCCAGATTTTCCGGCCCAGCAGGTCCAGCGCCTGAATACCGTTGGTACCCTCATGAATCGGGTTCAGGCGGTTGTCGCGCCAGCATTGTTCGGCCGGGTACTCACGGGTATAACCCGCACCGCCATACACCTGAATAGCCAGATCGTTTGCCTTCGGGCCATGTTCCGAAGGCCAGGCTTTGATAATAGGCGTTAACAGGTCCAGTAATTTTCCGGCTTCCAGGCGCTTTTGTTCATCCGGATGAGTGTGCTGGTCATCCATCAGCCGGGCACCATACAGGCACAGTGCCAGCGCACCCTCACTGTACGCCTTCTGGGCGAGCAGCATACGGCGTACATCGGCGTGCTCAATGATGGGGATTTGCGGAGCTTCCGGATTCTTCTCAGACGGCTTCCGCCCCTGCAGGCGATCTTTGGCGTAGGCCAGACTATGCATGTAGCCCCGATAGCCAATGACGGCTGCACCGAAACCAACACCTATACGGGCCTCGTTCATCATCTGGAACATATACTTCAGGCCCTGATGGGGCTCACCTACCAGATAACCGTGGCAAGGCGCATCATCACCAAAGCTCAGAGCGGTGGAGGTGGTGCCCCGGTACCCAAGTTTGTGGATCAGGCCGGCAAGGTTCACCCCGTTGCGCTCTGTGAGCTTACCCTCTTCGTCCACCAGAAATTTGGGCACGATAAACAGGGAGATACCTTTAACGCCCGCAGGCGCACCCTTTATTCTGGCCAGCACCATATGAACAATATTGTCGGTAATGGACTGCTCACCCCCGGAAATATAAATTTTTGCCCCTTTGACCAGGTAGTGCCCTTCGTCTGTCGGGGTTGCGGAGGTGCGAAGATCCGCCAGCGAAGAACCGGCATGGGGTTCCGTCAGTGCCATGGTGCCGGCAAAGCGGCCTGACAGCATATGGGGTAAAAAGTCAGTTTGTTGCTGCTCGCTACCGAATACCCGAATGAGGTTCGCCGCAGCTGTGGTCAGAAACGGGTAGCCCGCGGTACCCGGGTTAGCCGCCGTAAAAAACCCATTGCAGGCGGCCATAATGGTTTCCGGCAACTGCATGCCACCCAGACTGTAATCGTACCGGCCAGCAATAAACCCGGCCTCTGCATAGGCATCAAACGCCTCTTTCACCTCCGGACGCATGGTTACCGCACCATCCACAAATTCCGGCTCGTTTTTATCCACAGCGCTGTTGTGCGGCGCAAACTTGTCGCGGGCCATCCGGTCAGCGGTTTCGATAACGGCATCAAACGTATCACGGTTGTGCTCACTGAAGCGCTCCCGCTGAATCAGTGATTCGGAATCAAGAACCTCATAAAGCTGGAACGCCAGGTCGCGGCGATGTATCAGGGTGTCTGTCATGTTTATCTCCCGGTAATGGCCCGTATTATGCAGGTATCCTGGCGAGCAAGCCAAAAATCAGTATGTACCGTAAAGATTTTCGACACAGGTGTAAAAGTGGGGAGGTAATCCATGGACGCACCCACCAGACAGAACCAGGCGAGCATTCTCAATAAGCTCTATGAAATGAAGCAGCAACAGCTGGCTCAGGCAGTTCAGCAAGGCAACAGCCTTCGCTGCCAGGTTCTTGAAGCGGAAGCCCAGGCCATTTTCAATGCCCTGAAATCCGCCCGCTGACAAAGTGACGCATAGCGTCAGAAACTGACGATTACGCTTGATCAATCACAAGCCGGCTTGACCTCAGAAGCAGGCCACGTATTATCGACGTTCATGTTTGACCGACGGAATAACTATGGCCGGAAGGCTCCCCGACCCAGAATCGTTTAAACGCCCACCCGTTATCGCAGATATAGCACTGCACCGAGGGCGCCTGCCGTACTTTCCGGACCCACCCGCACACCGCTGAGCTGTTCCACAAGCACTTATGCCTTCAGGAATCTACACTTGATCAGGTATGCAGGAGTGCTGGCTGGGAACTAAACTCTGGCAAATGCCTGTATCCATTCATTTAGAAGAAAACCAATAACGAGGTTGCGATGTCGCTACCGCTGGTTGTTTTACTGCCATTTCTGGGAGCTATAGCCGCCCCGCTGTTTGTTCAGGCCGGGCGAACGGCGATTGCGATTGCATCGTCGGTTCCGGCACTGATTGCCCTGGCAACACTTTACCCGCACTGGCAAACGCTGGCCGGGGGAGGTGTGGTTATAGACAATTATGAGTGGCTGCCTGCCCTGGGGATTTCACTCGGCTTCCGGCTTGATGGTCTGTCGCTGCTTTTCGCACTGCTGATCCTCATCATTGGCCTGCTGGTTATTCTGTATTCCCGCTACTACCTGAAAGCGAAGGAAAACGTCGGTAAGTTCTATTCTCTGCTGCTGTGCTTCAAAGGCTCAATGCTGGGCATTGTGCTGTCTGACAACCTGTTGTTGATGATGATTTTCTGGGAGTTGACCAGCCTGACTTCATTCCTGCTGATCGGGTTCTGGACCCACAAGCAGGACGCCCGCCGCGGCGCACGCATGTCGCTCGCCGTAACCGGTGGGGGCGGCCTGGCGCTGCTGGCCGGCATTCTGATTATCGGCAATATTGTGGGCAGTTATGAGCTGAGTGACGTTCTTGCAGCAGGCGACCAGATACGTGCGCATGCTCTGTATCCGGTCGCGCTCACTCTGGTGCTTCTGGGAGCCTTCACCAAGTCGGCTCAGTTCCCTTTTCACTTCTGGCTACCCCATGCCATGCAGGCACCTACTCCGGTATCTGCGTACCTGCACTCCGCCACCATGGTAAAAGCCGGTATTTTCCTGATGGCCAGGCTCTACCCTGCGCTGGCCGGCACCGAACTGTGGTTTTACATGGTGAGTTTCACCGGCATGGCCACGCTGCTCTTCGGTGCCTACATGGCCATGTTCAAGCATGATCTGAAGGGCCTTCTGGCTTACTCAACCGTCAGCCACCTGGGCCTGATTACCCTGCTGCTGGGCATGGGCACAAAGATGGCCGCCATAGCGGGGATATTCCACGTTATAAACCACGCAACCTTCAAGGCCTCGCTGTTTATGGCGGCGGGCATTATAGACCATGAAACCGGCACCCGGGACATGCGCAGAATCAACGGCCTGTGGCGCTTCATGCCGCATACCGCCACCCTGGCCATGGTGGCCGCCTCGGCCATGGCGGGGGTTCCCCTTCTGAATGGCTTTCTGAGTAAGGAAATGTTCTTTGCGGAATCGCTGGAACTGAACCTCCCGGGGTTGTGGGTGTGGCTACCGCCGATCATCGCTACTCTGGCGGGTGTATTTTCCGTGGCCTACTCGGCCCGCTTCGTTCACGACGTGTTTTTCAACGGCAAGCCGGTCGATCTTCCGATATATCCACCCCATGAGCCGCCCAGATACATGAAGATACCGGTGGAAATCCTGGTGTTTGCCTGTGTCATGGTCGGTATCTTCCCGGCCTTATCCGTCGGCCCGCTGCTGTACTCTGCGGCATCGGCCACCTTGGGCGGGCAGGTTCCCGAGTATCATCTGACCTTTGCCCATGGCTTTAATCTGCCATTACTGATGAGCTTTATGGCCTTTTTCGGAGGCCTGCTGATGTACAGTCAGCGCCGGCGTTTCTTTGCGGTCCATGCGCGATTCAGAGAGATTGATGAAAAAGCGGTATTCGAAGCTGTGGTGTCGCGGGTGGTGCTCTTTGCCAACCGGCTGACGGCGGCCATTGAAAACGGCTCTCTGCAGCGTTACACCCTGTGGCTTGTGCTCAGCGCTATTGCCGTGGCAGCCCTGCCCATGGCTCACCTTGGCGTGTTCATTGGGGAACAGGGGCTCAGCCCGGTTGACTGGCCCACAGCCGCCATTATTGGTGTGATGATTATCAGCGCGCTGGCAACCGCAGCACTTCACCGGGACCGGTTTTACGGGCTGGTACTGCTGAGCGTTGTGGGCCTGATTGTGGCACTGACGTTTGCCCGTTTTTCCGCACCAGACCTGGCTATGACCCAGTTATCAGTGGAAGTTGTGACCGTTGTGCTGCTGATGCTGGCCCTGTACTACATGCCATCCTGGACGCCCCGGGAAACAACCATGCCCCGCAGGCTGAGGGACATTCTGATTGCCCTGGGCGCAGGTGGCGGAATGACGCTGGTGACGCTGGCCATGCTGACCCGGCCATTCACATCTATTTCCGGATTCTTCCTTGAGCACAGCAAACCAGAAGGCGGGGGCTCCAACGTGGTCAACGTTATTCTGGTGGATTTCCGGGGGTTTGATACCCTGGGCGAGATCAGTGTGCTTGGCATTGCGGCGTTGGGCATCTATGCCATGCTGAAAAACACCGCACTTACCCCGCCACCGGGCGATGGCCAGGGCCGAGCCTGGACCCGCGACAATCACCCGCTCATGCTGCGGCTCGTTGCCCGCCCCATGCTGCCACTGGCACTAATGATTTCCGTGTTCATTTTTCTGCGGGGCCATAACATGCCCGGCGGTGGCTTTATAGCGGGCCTGATTACTTCCGTTGCACTGATTCTTCAGTATGTGGCCAGCGGCGTTGACTGGACCGAAGACCGTGTGCCGTTCAAGTACCACACTCTGATTGGTCTGGGGCTTCTGTTTGCCATCATTGCCGGCACCGGAAGCCTGGCGTTTGGCTATCCGTTCCTGACCTCCACATTCGGACATATCCACTGGCCGGTGGTGGGCACGTTCGAACTGGCCTCGGCTATGGTCTTTGATCTCGGCGTTTACCTCACCGTTATTGGCGCCACCCTGCTGGCGCTAGTCAGCATCGGGCGGTTATCGCCCCACTCGGCCATCAGAACCCCCAGGGAGGACACATAATGGAACTGCTCTTTGCGCTGGCCATTGGTGCTCTGACAACCGCAGGGGTGTACCTGCTTCTGCGAGCCCGCACCTTCCCGGTCATTATGGGCCTGTCGATGATTTCTTACGGGGTTAACCTCTTTCTGTTTGCCTCTGGGCGGCTGGCAACCGGTGGCCAACCCATCATCGGCTCCACCAACCACTACACGGACCCATTGCCCCAGGCACTGGTGCTCACCGCGATTGTTATCGGTTTTGCCATGACCGCCTTCGTTGTTGTGCTCGCCCTGCGCAGCCTGGCCGATCACGACCACGACCGAGTCGATGACACCCCGGATGCAGGAATACCCGACACTGAACAGGATCAGGAGATTAGCGGCCGATGAATCAATGGCTTACCACACCTATTCTGATTCCGTTGATTGGCGGCATTCTGCAGATCTTTATTGGTTACGCACCTATTCGCCTGCGCCGCACGCTGGCTCTTGCCACTACGGTGTTATTGCTGATTTCCACCATAGCTTTGCTGGCCCTGGCGTGTGACGGCAGCTATCGTGTTTACGCTTTCGGTAACTGGCAACCGCCGTTCGGCATTGTTCTGGTTCTCGACAGGCTGGCTGCGTTCATGCTGGTGCTGACCGCTATTCTGGGGCTATTCAGTCACCTTTATTCCTTAGCAGGCGCAGACACGGGTAATCGCCAGTTCCATGCGCTGTTTCTGTTTCAGTTGATGGGGCTGAACATAGCCTTCCTTACCGGCGACCTGTTTAACCTGTTTGTTGCCTTCGAGGTGCTGCTGATTGCCTCCTATGGCCTGCTGATGCATGGCGAGGGCACCAGGCGCACAGTGCCAGGCCTGCACTATGTGGCTCTGAACCTGGTCGGCTCAGCCATTTTTCTGATCAGCGTAGGCATGATCTACAGCGTAACCGGCACGCTTAACATGGCGGACCTGGCGGTTAAGATCCCGGAAGTGCAGGGATCTGGTCTGAACATCGTGAAAGCGGGGGGTATGCTTCTGCTGGTTGTGTTTGGCCTGAAAGCGGCGGTTATCCCCCTCAGCTTCTGGCTGCCCAAAGCCTACGCCAGTGCTACCGGCCCCGTTGCCGCACTGTTTTCAGTCATGACCAAGGTCGGCATTTACGCCATTTTGCGGGTGTATCCACTCATTTTTGGTACCGAAGCGGGCGCACTGGCTAATCTGGGCATGGACTGGCTGTTCCCGCTTGGGCTGATTACGCTATCTATGGGTGTTATCGGCGCACTGGGTGCCGATAACCTGAGAACACTGGTGGCCTGGCAGATTGTTATATCCGTCGGCACCCTGCTGGCACCGCTGGCACTGAATTCTGAGGCGGGGACTTCGGCGGTTCTCTTTTACCTGCTCAGCACCACCTGGACCGTCGGAGGCCTGTTTCTTGTGGCCGACCTGGTGGCAAAACAGCGTGGCAGTGCCGGCGACGAGATAGTAACGGCCCCGGCCATGCACCATCGCACCTTCCTGAGCGTGCTGTTTATGTGTGGCGCCGTTGCAGCTGTCGGCCTGCCGCCACTCAGTGGCTTTTTTGCCAAGCTACTGATTTTGCAATCAGTGTCCGTTGGTGCTGAGATGGCGTGGCTGTGGTCGGTTTTGCTGATTGGCAGTTTCCTTACGCTGATTGCTTACAGCCGGGCCGTCAGCATTGTGTTCTGGCGCACAGTTGATGGCCACGTGGCCGAGACCCCACCCTTACGTAACTGTGTCGCGATGGCGGCGGGGAGCCTTGTTGCGCTAACCTTTATCATTGTTGTACTGGCCGGCCCGATCAGTGAGTTTACAGATGCTACCGCGGCCCAGTTGCACAACCCGGAAGGTTATATTCAGATTCTCGAAACAACACCGCTGGTGGAGAAGAACTGATGCTTGATCGCCTGAATTTTCCACAACCCTGGCTCAGCCTGGTGCTGTTTTGCATCTGGCAATTTCTGAGTGAAGGGGTCTCCGGTGGCAGCGTGGTGCTTGGCCTCGTACTCGCCTGGGCTATCCCGCAGATGACACTCGGCTTCTGGCCGAACCGACCTGCATTCACCAAACCCTGGCGCATGCCCGCCTACACGTTGCGAGTGATAAAAGACATTATGGTTGCCAGTGTTGAGGTCGCCTTTCTGGTTCTCAGCACACGCCAGCCAAAGCCATTCTTTGTGGTTTACCCACTGGAGTTGCAGGACCCGCTGGCCATCACCATTCTGGCCAGTACCATTTCACTGACCCCCGGAACCGTTACAGCGGATATCAGTGATGACAACACGTCCCTGCTTATCCACGCCCTGGATGCCAGAAGCAGCCAGGAAGTTATTGATGCGATTCGTACGCGCTACGAAAAACCGCTGCTGGAGATGTTTCAATGATCACCATCACCCTGCACATTACCCTCAGCATGGTCGCTCTGGCGGCCTTGCTGAACGTTTATCGCGTGTTTAAAGGGCCGGATGCCCCGGACCGCGTACTGGCGCTGGATACGCTGTACATCAACGCCATTGCGCTGATCATACTGCTGGGCATTTCCCTGAACAGTCGAATGTACCTGGAGGCCGCGCTGTTAATCGCCGTGATGGGGTTCGTCGGTACAGTCGCCATGGCCAAATACCTGAAGCGAGGCAGCGTCATTGAATAAGCCCGTATTCTGCCTGAGTGCATTCCGAGGAGAGCGTTATGAGCCCATTAGTTGAATACGCTATTTGCGCACTATTGCTGGCCGGAGGCGCCTTCACGCTGGCGGGGGCGATAGGCCTTGCCCGATTGCCGGATTTCTTTACCCGGTTACACGCCCCTACCAAAGCCACCACCATCGGTGTTGGAACCATTATGCTCAGCTCTGTGGTGTATTTCAGCAGTCAGAGCGGGCGCCTGGGAGTGTCTGAAATTCTCATCACCGTTTTCCTGTTTATAACGGCTCCGGTAAGCGCCAACATTCTGGCCAAGGCGGCTATGCACCTGGGCGTAAAAAGCACTGACAATACTCAGGGCAAGCCCTGGGATCAATAAGCGAGAAAGAGGACATAACAATGACAAATACCCGCATTCTGTCTCCAGCTACCAATGCCTACCAATACCCCTTGCTTATCAAACAGCTTCTGCTTTCCGGCCCCCGATATAACCCGGACCAGGAAATTGTGTACGCCAATCGAAGCAAATACACCTACACCGATCTGGTAGAACGCATTAACCGATTGGCTAACGCTCTGACAGATGCCGGTGTAAAGCCTGGCGATACCGTTGCGGTGATGGACTGGGATACGCCACGCTACCTGGAATGTTTTTTTGCCATTCCCATGATCGGGGCTGTGCTGCACACCATTAACGTGCGACTGTCGCCGGAGCAGATTGTGTACACCATGAACCACGCCGAAGACGATGTCGTGCTGGTGCATGATGATTTTCTGCCGATTCTGGAAACGGTAAAAGACAACGTCCAGACTGTGAAAACCTATATACAGTTAACGGATGAGCCCTCAGCCAAAGAGACTCAGCTGGCAGTTGCCGGCGAGTACGAGGCCTTGCTGGCCAACGCCGGTACCGAATTTGATTTTCCGGATTTCGATGAAAACAGTGTGGCCACCACCTTCTACACTACGGGCACCACGGGCAATCCCAAAGGCGTGTTTTTCAGCCACCGACAACTGGTGCTTCACACCCTTGCCATGACTGGCTCGCTCGCTGCTTACGATGAAATGCCCCTGCTACGCTCCTCATCGGTCTATATGCCGATTACTCCCATGTTTCACGTGCATGCCTGGGGCGTACCCTATGCAGCCACCATGCTGGGCATCAAACAGGTTTACCCTGGCCGATATGAACCGGAACTGCTGGTGGATCTGCTGAAAGAACACAAAGTGACCTTCTCTCACTGCGTTCCCACCATCATGCAAATGCTGATGGCAACAGATTCGATTAAAACCGCCGACCTGAGTAACTGGCACGTACTTATCGGCGGCAGTGCCCTCACCCGGGGCCTGTGCGATGCCGGCGCCAAACTTGGCATCCGGATGTACACCGGGTACGGCATGTCAGAAACCTGCCCTCTGCTGAGCGCAACCCACCTGAAACCGGAAGACCTGGAACTGCCGCTGGAGCAGCAAACCAGCATACGGGTGAAAACCGGTATTGCCGTGCCCATGGTCAGCCTGGAGATTGTTGATCCTTCCGGTAACCCGGTTGCCCACGATGGCGAAGCAAAAGGCGAAGTGGTTGCCCGGGCACCCTGGCTGACGGAAAACTACCTGAAAGAGCCGGAAAAAGGCGAGGAACTCTGGAAAGGCGGCTGGCTGCACACCGGGGATGTCGCCTCGATGGAGCCGGACAACACGCTGGTGATTAAAGACCGTATCAAGGATGTGATAAAAACCGGCGGCGAGTGGCTGTCATCTCTTGATCTGGAAAACCTGATCAGCCAGCACCCGGCTGTAGCCGGCGCGGCGGTTGTGGGTGTACCCGATGAAAAATGGGGCGAACGGCCTTACGCCCTGGTGACACTGGAGGCAGGTGAGCAGGCAACACTGGAAGATATCCAGAGCCACCTGATGCAGTTTGTGGATACCGGAGACATCAACAAATGGGCGATTCCCCAGCAAATTGACTTTGTTGAGGATATTCCCAAGACGAGTGTTGGCAAGATAAACAAGAAGCTGATCCGGGATCAGCTGGGCAAAAGCTGAGCTTGCCTCTGCCTTGAAAACCTCTGCTTATGGCCAGGTCACCTGAGCTGGCCATAAGCAGAACAAAGCGCACTTAATCACACACCACAGAACGCAAAATCCACCTCTGGCTTACGCCCATCGACAATATCCGCCAACCCTGCTGCGGAGCCGCAAGAGTGTGTCCATCCCAGAGTGCCATGCCCGGTATTCAGATACAGATTGCCAAAGTGGCTTTTACCAACGTAGGGGATGTTGGAAGGTGTTGCCGGGCGCAGGCCTGTCCAGAACTCGGCCCGGTCCCAGTAGCCGGCTTCTGGCATAATATCGGCGGCCCGCCGCACAATTGCACGGCAGCGGGTATAGTTCAGCTCCCGGCTGTAACCACTTAACTCCGCCGTTCCGGCGACGCGTATACGGTCTCCCAGACGTGAATACACCAGTTTGTATTCATCGTCGGTCAGGCTAACCTCAAAAGCAGCGGTTTCATCTTTTACCGGAACAGTGATCGAATAACCTTTGGCCGGGTAAATATTCAGAAACAGGCCAATCTTCCGGGCAAGAGGCGCGCTGTAGCTACCCAGGCTTAATACGTAAGAGTCGGCACGCAGGGTTTCATGGTGGCCATCACAAAGGGCCTGAACACCAAGGATGCGCTCGCGAGTGTTTTCAAAACCAAGAATGGTGGTGCCATAACGAAATTCCACACCTGCCTCAGCACACCGTCTGGCCAGGTTTTGTGTGAATTTTCTGGCATCGCCGGATTCATCCTCAGAGGTGTAGGTGGCACCTGCAATGCGATGCCTGATGGGCGCCAAAGCGGGCTCCAGCTCAACCGCACGGCTGGCATCAATCACCTGCCGGTCACAACCAAGCTCCCGCATAATACGCGCCGGCTCCATGGCACCTTCAAACTCCGCAGAACTGGTATAGAAGTGCAGAATACCCTTCTCCAGCTGGTCGTACTCTACGCCTGCATTCTGCCTGAGTGCCTGTAGCTGGCTTCGGCTATAGGTGCCAAGGCTGACCATCTGGCGAATATTGTACGCTGCCCTGGCCGATGTGCACTGGCCAAGAAACGACAGGGCCCAGTGCCATTGAGCTACGTCCAGCCGCGGACGGAACAACAGCGGCGCATCTGGCTGGGTCAGCCATTTAAGTACCTTGAGCGGGGCCGAAGGATTAGCCCAGGGTTCTGCGTGGGAAACCGAAATTTGCCCGCCGTTGGCGTAACTGGTCTCGACGCCGGCTTTGTTCTGTCGGTCCACAACCGTTACCTGGTGGCCCTGTTTCTGAAGAAACCAGGCTGTTGTTATGCCAACAACACCCGCCCCTAAAACCAGTATGTGCATGCCTTGTCTCCGGCTATTTTTGAATCTGGAATGAAATTGAGCGGAACAGTGTAGCGCGGGAACTGGCTGTTGCGTGTTATACCATTAGCCACCAGAGCGTTTAACCAGCCAGCCTTTAGCCTGCAGTAATGGCACCAGCACATCCCGCTGGTCGCCCTGAATCTCGATAACACCGTCTTTAATGGTACCGCCGGTTCCGCATTTTGCCTTCAGGGTTTTGGCAAAGGCTTTCAGCTCTTTATCATCCAGCGGAATACCAGTCACCAGCGTAACGCCCTTGCCTTTTCGCCCTTTGGTTTCACGGCTCACCCGTACCACTCCGTCGCCAGCAGGTCTTGCGCTCTGCTTACAGGTACACTCAACTACCGGATTACTGCAGCCAGGGCACATACGTCCCTGCTCTGTTGAAAAAACCAGGCCGCCCTCAGATCGGTTTTTCATTATTTCTCCACACGTTTTGCTGTCTGTCCGAGTAGTGTTACCCGGGGATTAATCCAGCCCGGGAGGGTACTTGGAAAACATTTCCTTGACGACTTCATTAATCAGCTTGCGCCTGTCTTCCGGCGACTGGTTCTCATTGAGATAACGGCGGCTGGCAGAGCGCCAGACAACCTGATCGTTTGCGCTATCAACCAACTGGATAACCAGTTTGCCCTCTTTCACTTCCCGAACGGGAGGCGGCGAGGACATGCCCCAGCCAAAGTTTCCGGTCCCGAAGCCAAACCCGAGCCCCACACCAGAACGCTCATGGCTCTTTTCTTCCTCAATGTCCCAGTTCACCAGAAGGTCTGCTTTATCAGCAGCCACCTTACTCAGTGATTTTTCGCTCAACTCCCGCTCCACCGCGGCCTGTACACGGCTACCATCGAGAGACATAAACGACGTATCGCCCGCATCCGGTGCGAAGGCCCAGGTTGAATAGCGATCAAATGCCGTTGAAGAGTCGTAATCGGTGACGACATTACTGGCACAACCCACCAGTGCAACCGCAAGCACTGACATCATCAGTAAACGCATCATTGGTTCTCCCCTGTTTCTGGCGCTCATACAAACAGTATACGCACAGGGTACAACTGATCGCGCACTTCACAGGCACTACCTGTCGAAACTGTAATCCAGCTTACGGGCATCACAGAAAGCAGCAAACGTATCAGCCATGGCTTCTGGCACGGAAATATCTGCTGTTACCGACGCGCCGTAATCCAGCGCTTCCACAACCGCATCGTGCAGGCCGCACCAGTGCCTCAACGCCTGCTCATCGGCAAATCCCATGGTGACGCGCACTGGCACCATACTTTGCTGTATATCCCGGCCAACGGCAGACAACACACTTTCTGCCGCGCTGGCATAAGCCCGAACCAGCCCACCAGCGCCCAGCTTGATGCCTCCAAAATACCGGATAACCATCACCAGCACATCGCCCATGTCTTTATGCTGAATGACCCCCAGAATGGGTTTTCCGGCTGTTCCGGAGGGCTCGCCGTCGTCATTCATAGCCGCTTCGGCAGCCGCGCCTGGCCGGCCAATCTGATACCCCCAGCAAATATGCCTGGCATCCGGATGGTCACGCTGCGCCTGCTCCAGCCAGGCTCGCACCTCGTCACGGCTGCTGACGGGGACAACCCGCGCTATAAAGCGGCTCTTCTTTACCTCCGTTTCACGCTCCAGGAAGCCCGCCGGAACGGGGTAGTCTTTGCCCATGGTTCCCATCACCTTATTCTCACTGTCATCATCGCCGGTCAGGCTAACGTAAATACCGGCAGGCGTGCCGTCACCAGCAACCCACCTGACTCAGCACTCGCTGCCTCCAACTCGCCATCGTGGGCGGCAATAATGTCACGGGCAATGGTCAGGCCCAGCCCCCAGCCGCGTCCGCCACGGGACGGATCCACACGAAAGAATGGCTCGAACAGATGTGTCAGCACCTCGCCGGGAACACCCGGCCCCTGGTCTTCGATATCGATACTGACTGAGCCCTCACTTGTTGCCACTCTGATATGAACCAGCCTTCCCGGCGGGGTGTGGTCCAGAGCATTCTGCAAAATATTTTCAAAGGCGCGCTGCAACAGGCCGGCATCTCCCAACACAGATGCTGAAGATGCGCCCTCCGTTACCGACAGGCGGCAATCCACACTCCGGTATTCTGCGTAGTCTGCTGCATCGCCCAGTACCCGGTTCAACAATCCGGTTACCGGCACAGATTCGTGCTCGAAGTCATTATCCATCGCGGCTACCCGGTACAAAGTCAGAATCTGGGATGTCATGGTTTCCAGCCGTTCATTCTGGCGCAAAATACTGGCCATCAATTCCGCATCCGCTCCGGTATCACTGGCTAATTCAATGGCAATACGCTGCCGGGCCAGTGGTGTTCGCAGGTCATGGGAGATATCACGCAGTAGCTGTTTCTGTCGGTCAAGCAGGCTGCAAAGTTGCTCTGTCATTGCATTGAACGCGGTTGCCAGTTGCCCGACCTCATCACGCCGCCGGGCAATATTGTTGCTGACCCGCAACGTGTTATCGCCGCTTGCGATGGTGCGTGCAGTACTTTCCATGTGTCTCAGGGGCCGCGAAACCATGCGCGCTATCCACCAACACGCCAGGCTGATAAGAAAAAATGCCAGGCCCAGCTCAATAAACCTGAAAAACCTCGGATCCAGCCACCGTTGCCCATGAGTACGTGGCCATGCAGCCAATTGGTAATCATCTGCAACATCAACGATCGCAGGTTTCTGGGGGAGCCAGCCGGATTTCATACGGCTGCGCATGGCCGACGGAAAGTGCCTGTTGTCCTCGCCCTTATTGATGAGTAAGAGATGCAACTGCAATTGCTCCCCCTGAGATCGAAGGAATTGCCGGGCCTCATTTTTGCCCCGGCTCTTACGAATGTGGATGGCTTCCAGAGCCACGTCCTGTAGGCCTACCTGACGCTCAATTGCCTGCCGGTCCCGGTCCAAGAACATTCTGGTTGCCAGATTACTGGCCACAACTGTCATGGCCATCGCCAGCCAGATCGACAGAAAAATGCGCCAGAACAACGGCAGCATCATACGCCGTTTCATGTCGGCACCCGGTAGCTGTACCCTAAGCCACGGACAGTCTCAATGCGGGGAGGATCATCACTGCCCAATTTCTTTCGAAGGTTACTGATGTGCATGTCCAGGGTACGATCGAAGGCCTCCAGACGGCGACCAAGCGCCCACTGCATCAAGTCTGGTTTTCGTACGACACTGCCTGCGTGGGCCAGTAAAACCTGCAGCACTTCGTATTCTGTCGCCGTCAATTCCAGCGGTATATCTTTTTGGAAAATCCGGCGTTGGTCCGGCTCTATGCGCACATCGCCATACACCCGGGAAGCGCCCATATCCGCTTTCTGGTCCCAGGCAATGCGACGTAACAATGCTTGCAAACGGGCAACCAACTCTCTCGGATTACAAGGTTTGGGAATATAATCATCAGCTCCCATCTCAAACCCCACAATGCGATCCGTCTCATCACCCCGGGCGGTCAGCAAAACCACAGGAAGGTGTGTCTCCGCCCGAAGCTGGCGCAATACGTCAAGGCCATTGAGATCAGGCAGCATGATATCCAGCACCACGATGTCACAACCCTGGCCTCGCGCAAGTACCAGGCCTGTTTCACCAGTGGCAGCCTCCCGAACCGTAAAACCCTGGCTTGTCAGATAGCGGGCCAGTAATTCGCGCAGTTCGTCGTCATCTTCTATCAGTAACACCCGGTTTTGCATACCTGCCCTCCGACGCTTGCCTGAAGTCTACCACGCCCTTCAAGTGGCGGATTCCACGAAAATTTCTTTGCAGAACCTTTACACAGCGCTGACATAAGCTGACGCACTCTGGCGATACCATAACGGTGTATTCGCTCACACCAATGTGAGCACATCATTC
>CAYUTG010000005.1:29381-36138 GCA_964447555.1 uncultured Marinobacter sp. | reverse complement strand
GCTGAAAGACTTTCAGCCCACGGATAACGGTTTTGATGCACAGATAGACGGCCAGTGGGGCGAGTTTGGTATCTCAGCACCTTTAATGGGGAGTTTTAACGCAAGTAACGTGCTGGCGGCAATGGCCACGGTGCTCACGCTGGGCCTTCCGCTTGATGTTGTGCGCGCTGCTGTCAGCAAGCTGGTGCCGCCGCCCGGGCGTCTTGAGGTGTTTAGCGGAGCCGGTGGCAAGCGTGTTGTTGTGGATTACGCCCATACGCCCGATGCCCTTGCAAATGCGCTGGCAGCGCTGAAGCCTCACGTTACCGGTCGCCTGATTTGTATTTTCGGGTGCGGTGGCGACCGGGACAGCGGTAAGCGGCCGGAGATGGCGCGAGAGGCTGAGCGGCTGGCCGACAGCGTCATCGTGACCGATGACAACCCGCGCAGCGAAAGCCCGGAGGCGATTGTTCGTGACATCATGGCCGGGTTTACCCGTCCGGATAACGCAACGGTTATTCATGACCGGGCCGAGGCGATTCGCAGCGCGGTTCAGTCAGCAGGTGCGGACGACCTGGTGCTTGTGGCAGGTAAGGGGCATGAGGCGTACCAGGAAATTGCCGGTAAGAAGCATCCGTTTCGGGATGCCACGCAGGTTTGTCAGGCTCTGGGCCTGAGGGGTGGTGTCGCATGATGCGCGATTTCATGCTTGAGGAAGCCCATCGCTGGACAAACGCCGCGGGCGATAGTGCAAAGGTCCCGGCGCTCGGCTTTAGCGGTGTGTCTACTGATACCCGAGCCTTAAAGCCCGGGCAGCTTTTTGTCGCTCTGCGCGGTGAGCATTTTGATGGCCATAAATTTCTTGAAAAAGCTCAGGAACTGGGTGCGGTTGCAGCGGTTGTAGACGCAGAAAATTCGGCGATCAGTATGCCTCAGATCGTTGTTAACGATACGGTTGCTGCCCTTGCACAACTGGCAAAGGGCAATCGTGACAGCAGCAGTGCGCGATTCATAGCCGTTACCGGTAGCAGCGGGAAAACAACCGTGCGGGAAATGGTGGCCGCCATTTTGTCCGAAATGGGCCCCACGCTGGCCACACAAGGCAATCTCAATAATCACATCGGTGTTCCACTAACCCTGTTCCGGCTGGCACCGGAACATCAGTATGGGGCTGTGGAACTGGGTGCCAGTGGTCTGGGCGAAATTGCCCATACGGTTGCCATTACAAAGCCCGAGGTCGTCATTCTTACCAATGCCGGTTCCGCCCATCTGGAGGGGTTTGGCAGCTACGACAATATTGTCCGGGCGAAGGGCGAGATTATCGATGGTGTGCAACCTGGTGGTGCGGTTGTGCTGAACCGGGATGACCCGGCCTTTGAAACATGGCGGGCCAGAGCGGCCGGCCAGCGAGTGGTGAGTGTTGCCCGGTCTGGCCACGCCGATGCCGACTATTCTGGCCGGAAAGTGGCTTCTGATGCTTACGGTTCCGTTATAGAAGCAGATGGTTCTGATGGCTGGTCCTGCACGGCCAGGCTTGCGCTCGAGGGAGATCACAATATCACCAATGCCCTGATGGCCATGGCAGCCGCCCGGGCACTGGGTGCGGATGATCAGGCCATTGTATCGGGGCTTGCCAGGGTGCAGGCCGTAAAAGGCCGGTTGCAGGCACTAAAGCTTACTCCGGAGCTGACGGTGATTGATGACAGCTATAACGCAAACCCTGCGTCTGCAAAAGCTGCGCTGGCTGTACTGGCCACGCACGCGGGTGAGCAAATAGCGGTGCTGGGGGCGATGGGGGAGTTAGGCCCGAACGCTTATGCGCTGCATCGCGAGGTTGGTGAGTACGCCCGGAGTCAGCAGATTGCACGCCTGCTGATTGTTGGCCCCGGTTGTGAGGGCTACGCAGATGGGTTCGGCCCAAAAACAGAAATATACCAGACCCACGATGAGGCCGTGGATGCCATTGTCAGTGTAAAACAGGTGTCAGCCACAGTGCTGGTAAAAGGTTCTCGTAGTTCCGCTATGGATCGCGTGGTGGAGGGGATTAAAAAAAAGGTGAATAGCTCATGCTGCTCTGGCTGACAGAATCTCTGTCTCAATATTTTTCCGCGCTGACGGTATTTCAGTATCTGACCTTGCGGGGCATTCTGGGCACGCTTACCGCATTGCTGATCTCGCTGATTATTGGCCCGGTGATGATTCGTAAACTGAGCCATTATCAGATTGGCCAGTCCGTGCGTGATGATGGCCCGAAAACGCATCTAAGCAAGGCCGGCACGCCTACCATGGGCGGTGCTCTGATCCTGGTGGCCATTGGTATCAGTACGTTGCTGTGGGCGGACCTGACTAATCGATACGTCTGGATTTCAATTCTGGTTACTTTGTCGTTCGGTGCGATTGGCTGGGTAGACGACTACCGGAAAGTTGTGGAGCGTAATCCGCGCGGCCTGCCGGGCAGGTGGAAGTATTTCTGGCAGTCCGTTTTGGGTGCCGGCGCGGCTGTGGCGCTGTTTGCCAGTTCATCGCTGCCGCAGGAAACCTCATTATACGTGCCATTTGTTAAGCAGGTTTCACTGACACTTGGCCCGGTTATATTCATTCTGCTCACCTATTTCGTGATTGTTGGTAGCAGTAACGCCGTGAACCTCACAGATGGGCTGGATGGTCTGGCCATTTTGCCGACTGTGATGGTGGCCGGGGCTCTGGGGATTTTTGCCTATCTTTCGGGCCACGCCCAGTTTGCCAACTACCTGCTGATTCCACACCTGCCGGGCACGGGTGAACTGATTGTATTTTGCGGGGCTATTGTCGGCGCCGGCCTGGGCTTTTTGTGGTTCAACACCTATCCCGCGCAGGTATTCATGGGTGATGTGGGTGCACTGGCTCTGGGCGCTGCGCTGGGTGTCGTGGCCGTGATTGTCCGGCAGGAAATTGTGCTGTTCATCATGGGCGGTGTGTTTGTTATGGAAACCGTATCGGTGATTCTTCAGGTGGCATCGTTCCGCCTGACCGGGCGGCGCATTTTCAGAATGGCACCCTTGCATCACCACTTTGAATTAAAGGGCTGGCCGGAACCACGGGTGATTGTGCGTTTCTGGGTAGTGACTGTTGTTCTTGTTCTGATTGGCATAGCCAGTCTCAAACTACGCTAGGGAACATCATAAGGTATGAGTCTCATCGTTTCGGATCGTCGCACATTGATAGTAGGGCTCGGTAAAACCGGGCTCTCGTGCGTGCGCTATCTGTCCGGGCAGGGCCGGAAGGTGGTCGTAGCTGATAGCCGCGAAGCACCCCCGGGGCTGGATGAGCTGCGTACCCACTGGCCGGATGTGCCCGTTTACCTTGGGCCATTTGATGCCGGGTTGTTTTCAGAATTTACCGAGCTTGTTGTCAGTCCGGGTATCGGGATTGCCGAGCCGGCCATAGCCGAGGCGGCCCGTAACGGAGCCTGTATACGTGGTGATATTGATGTGTTTGCAGACGCTGCTGATGCACCAATCATTGCCATCACCGGGTCTAACGGTAAAACCACGGTAACCACGCTGGTGGCGGAAATGGCAAAGGCGGCCGGCCGTAACGTGGCGGTTGGCGGCAATATCGGCACTCCTGCTCTGGATTTGCTGGGCACTGGTGCAGACCTTTACGTGCTTGAGCTGTCCAGCTTTCAGCTGGAAACCACAGAGGAACTGAATGCGCTGTCGGCAACGGTGCTGAACGTCAGCGATGATCATATGGATCGCTATCCCAATAAGATGGCGTATTTTGAAGCCAAACAACGAATTTTCAGAGGGTGCAAAAACGCGATTGTTAACCTGGACGATGCGCTCAGCACACCCATGGCCCGCGATACTCTGCGCTTTATCTGCTTTGGCTTTCACCGGGTAAATCCAGACACCTTCAGCACCCGGGAAGATGGCCAGGACACCTGGATAACCTTTGGGTTCGATAACCTGCTCAGGGCCAGTGAGCTGCAGCTGCTGGGCCACCACAACGTCAGTAATGTAATGGCCGCGCTCGCACTGGGATACGCCAGTGATTTTCCTATGAGCGTAATGCTGGATGTGGCCCGGAATTTCCGCGGCCTGCCGCACCGGTGCGAATTTGTTCGCAGGCACAATGGTGTGGATTACATCAACGATTCCAAAGGAACCAACGTGGGCGCCACCGCGGCGGCCATTGAGAGCCTTGCTCCCGCTGCAGGCCGGGTTGTGTTAATTGCCGGTGGCGAAGGCAAGGGTGCCGATTTTTCACCACTGGAAGCGCCGGTGGTGCTGCATTGCCGGTCGCTGGTGCTGATTGGCCGTGATGCAGACCTGATTGCCAGTTCCGTAAGCCCTGGCACCGATATTCATCGTGCTGGCTCGCTTGAAGAAGCTGTGACCATTGCCGCCGGCATCGCCCGGGAAGGTGATCGGGTTCTGCTGTCGCCGGCCTGTGCCAGTTTCGACATGTTCAGTGATTACAGCGACCGGGGCAATCAGTTCCGTGCGCTGGTGGAGGCATTATGATGCGGAGCGGAATAGCAATGCCGCGCCGTCATCAGTGGCTGGGGGAAATACAGCCATTGCCTGTGCTGGTTATCAGCGCTGTAGCTCTGCTGGTCATGGGCATTGTGATGATCTCATCCGCGTCTATGGATATGGCGGCCGAGACCGTGGGCAACAGTTATCACTATGTTATACGGCAGGTCCTGTTCGCGGGGCTTGGCTGTGTGATGGCACTGGTGGCCGTCAATATTCCAATCGCCTGGTGGGAGCGCAGCGGCTGGCTGCTCCTGGGTATCGGTATGCTGGTGCTGATTCTGGTGCTGACTCCACTGGGGCGCTCTGTTAACGGCTCCACCCGCTGGATTCCGTTCGGGCTGTTTAATGTGCAGGTGTCGGAAGTTGCCAAGCTGTGCCTGATTGCTTATCTGGCAAGCTACACCGTGCGGCGCCGGGAAGAACTTTTGAATACCTGGCTTGGTTTTTTCAAACCATTGATTGTTCTTGGCTTCGCTTCGGTTCTTCTGGTTATTCAGCCGGATTTCGGCGCGACAGTGGTGCTGGTAACTGCCGCTGCAGGCATGATTTTCCTCAGTGGCGTAAGGCTGAGCCGGTTCGTCCCGCTGATTGTCACGCTGGTTGTACTCGGCGCTTTACTGGTACTGACCCAGCCCTATCGGCTGAAGCGAGTGGTCAGCTATCTGGACCCATGGAAAGACCAGTTCGACAGTGGGTATCAGCTAACCCAGTCGTTGATTGCTTTTGGCCGGGGCGACTGGGGAGGCGTTGGCCTTGGTAATTCAATTCAGAAGCTGTTTTACCTGCCAGAAGCCCACACCGATTTTATCTTCGCCATTATTGCGGAAGAGTTTGGTTTGCTTGGTTCACTGATTGTGCTTGGGCTGTTTACGATGCTTGTTGTCAGCGGCTTCATTATCGCGCGCCGGGCGGAAAAAGCGGGCATGCCATTCGGTGCCTGTTTCTCCTATGGCATCACATTGCTGATTGGCCTGCAGGCCACCATCAACATGGCGGTCAGTACCGGCCTTCTGCCAACCAAAGGGCTGACCTTGCCGCTGGTCAGTTACGGTGGTTCAAGCCTGATGATCATGTGTGTCTGTATTGGTGTGCTGGCCAGGGTTGAAATGGAGCGGCTGGATAAAGAACGGTCAGAGCAGAGCGGCAAAGGCCGGAACACCAAAGGAGGGGCCGCGTATGAGTAACCAGCGCCGCTTCCTGATGATGGCCGGCGGTACCGGTGGCCATGTTTTCCCTGCCCTGGCGACTGCACGGGCGCTTGAAGCAAAGGGCCATCAGATTTACTGGCTGGGTGCGATCGGCGGTATGGAACAACGGCTGGTTGGTGATACCGGTATACCGCTTTCGCTGATTCATATTTCCGGCTTGCGTGGCAAGGGTAAGTTAGCGTTATTGATGGCTCCTTTCCGGTTGGTGCGTGCGCTGGGAGAGGCTTATACCATCATGCGCAAAATCCGCCCCGACTGTGTTGTTGGTATGGGGGGCTTTGTCACTGGCCCCGGCGGTGTGGCTGCCTGGCTGACACGCACACCTCTGGTGATTCATGAGCAAAACGCCATTGCCGGCATGACGAACCGTATTCTGGTGCGATTTGCACACACTGTGCTTGAAGCCTTTCCGGATAGTTTTGGCTCAGAGGTGATTACCCGCTGCACCGGGAATCCGGTTCGTGAAGATGTTACCCGTCTGCCTTCGCCGGAAGAGCGCCTGGCCGGCCGGGCCGGTGCCGTAAATCTGCTGGTGATCGGCGGCAGCCTGGGCGCTCAGGTATTTAATCGTCAGTTACCTGAAGCTCTGGCCATGCTGGCCGCCGACGGGCGGCCAGTGGTTCGGCATCAGTGTGGCGAGAAGCATGTGGCAGAGGCCCGTGCAGCCTATGAAGAGCACAACATTGATGCGAGTGTGGAGCCGTTTATCAAGGATATGGCCGAAGCCTACCGCTGGGCTGATCTGGTGCTTTGCAGATCGGGCGCCCTGACGGTATCCGAGCTTTGTGCCGCAGGTGTTGGTGCCATTCTGGTGCCATTTCCCCACGCTGTGGATGACCATCAAACGAAAAATGGCCAGCAAATGGTGAATGCCGGCGCTGCAGTTCTGGTGCCGGAAGCCAGGCTGACACCTTCTGTACTGGCCGAAACGCTGGCGGATCTTGTGAATGATCGCGCCCGCATAATGACTATGGCAGCGGCAGCTCAAACGCTGGCCCGCCCGGATGCAACGGAGAGAGTCGTGAATTACTGTCTGGAGGCCGCCAA
>CAYUTG010000005.1:0-29371 GCA_964447555.1 uncultured Marinobacter sp. | reverse complement strand
AATGGCTGACGCAAATAACCCGCCACTGGTTTATCAGGTGCCCGAAATGCGCCGTATCCGCCACATTCATTTTGTGGGGATTGGCGGTGTCGGTATGAGTGGCATAGCCGAAGTGCTCAAAAATCAGGGCTATGGTGTTTCCGGCTCGGATATGAAAGAAAGCGTAATAACCGACCGCCTTACTGCCATGGGTATTACGGTTCAGATAGGCCACCGTGAAGAGAACAGTGCCCATGCCGATGTGGTGGTGGTGTCCTCGGCTGTAGCTGAAGACAACCCCGAGGTGGCCTCTGCGCGCAGCCGGCGCGTACCTGTGGTACCCCGTGCAGAAATGCTGGCAGAGATCATGCGCTACCGGCACGGCATTGCGGTTGCGGGTACCCATGGCAAAACCACCACCACCAGCCTGATTGCTTCGATACTCGGTGAGGCTGGCCGCGACCCCACGTTCGTTATCGGCGGACGGCTGAACAGCGCCGGCACCAATGCAAAACTGGGCGGTTCCCGGTATCTGGTGGCCGAAGCAGACGAAAGCGATGCGTCATTTCTGCACCTGACGCCCGAAGTGTCGATCGTAACCAACATCGAAGCAGACCACATGGACACCTATGGCGGAGATGTTGAAAAGCTGAAACAAACGTTTGTGGCCTTTCTGCACAATCTGCCCTTTTACGGTCTGGCGGTGATGTGTGTGGATGACGGGTACGTCCGGGAAATTCTGCCGCGTATCGCCCGGCCCATCATAACCTACGGCATTGATGATCCGGAGGCAGATTACCGTGCCGAAAACATCGTCGCAGATGGCTTGCGTACCCGGTTTACGGTGAAGCGTCCCAGTGGCTACACAGATCTGGTCGCCGAGCTGAAAATGCCCGGCCGGCATAATGTACTGAACGCCCTGGCCGCCATTGCCGTTGCCACCGATGAAGGGATTGACGACCAGGCAATTTGCGATGGGTTAGCCAGTTTCGGCGGAGTGGGCCGGCGGTTTCAGGTGTATGGCGATTACAAGATAGCAAACGGCACCATCACGCTGATGGACGACTACGGCCACCATCCGACCGAAGTGGAGGCTGTTATTCGCGCGGCGCACGATGCCTGGCCTGACCGGCGTCTGGTGATGTTGTATCAGCCTCATCGTTATACCCGGACCCGGGATCTGTACGAAGATTTCGTCCGGGTACTGTCAGAGGTTGATGGTTTGTTGCTGATGGATGTGTATTCCGCGGGCGAGCCTGCCATTCCCGGTGCAGACAGCCGCGCCCTGTGTCGCAGTATCCGGCAGCGAGGCAAAGTTGAACCTGTATTTGTGGAAGACAATAACGACATTGAGCACCTGCTGGCCAATGCCCTGCAGGACGGTGACCTGTTGATGACACAGGGCGCTGGCGATATCGGGCGCGTAGCCGCAAGGCTGGCGGCAGCAGGAGTATTTCCCAGTGAGTGATATGCAACATTCTGCAGAACCACAGGCCTATCAGGCAGATCCCGATCTGGTGCGGGCTCTTGGCCGGGTTGCCGTATTCATGGGGGGCGACTCCGCCGAGCGGGAAGTGTCGCTCAAAAGCGGTAGCGCAGTGCTGGCGGCCTTGCTGTCTGCCGGTGTCGATGCGTTTGCGGTGGATGTGCAGGGCTGCCTGCTGAAAACCGTCGAGAATCGCACCTACGACCGTGTATTTATTGCGCTGCATGGCCGTGGTGGTGAAGACGGAACAATACAGGCCATTCTGTCCCAGGCCGGCATTCCTTACACCGGGAGTGAGGTGCTGGCATCAGCCCTGGCGATGGACAAGCTGCGAACCAAATATGTGTTCGAAGGTTGTGGTTTACCAACACCAGCCTTCAGAACCATGAGTTCTTCCGAAGACGCCGGGCAGATCATCGCAGAACTGACACCGCCTCTTGGAGTAAAGCCTTCCCGGGAAGGTTCCAGCATTGGTATACGCAAGGTGCAGACCGCGGAAGAGCTGGCCGAAGCCTACGAGGAAGCGGCCACGCTGGACAGTCTGGTGCTGATCGAAGAATGGATTGAAGGTCCGGAATTCACGGTCAGCCTGTTACAGGATAAAGCGCTGCCGGCCATCGGCCTGAGCACAGACCACGTGTTTTACGATTACGACGCCAAATACCTGGCAGACGATACCCGCTACCGGATTCCCTGTGGCCTGTCGCCAGAGGATGAGGTTCAGTTGCAACAGCTTGCGCTGGATGCCTTCCGGGTGGTTGGGTGCCGTACCTGGGGCCGCGTAGACATTATGCAGGATGCCAGTGGCCGGTTCTGGCTACTGGAAGTGAACACCGTGCCCGGTATGACCGATCACAGCCTGGTACCTATGGCAGCAAAGGCGGCGGGCATCAGCTTTGAGGAGCTGGTAGTGAGAATCTTACGCGACACACTGGGAGCGGCCGATGCTTGAGACATTACTGATCCGGACCCGGGCGATACCGTCCGATCCGCCCCGGCGCCGGGGGGCAACCACCCTTGGCCCGGAGCGGGACCGGTTTGGTGTGTTGAAGGGTGTGCTGGCCGCCGTACCCTGGCTGCAGGTTGGCATGGGCGCGGCCATTATGCTGCTGGCGGCTCTGGTTCCCTGGGGAACGGGGAAGGTGCTCAGCGCCATGGACCAGCAGTTCCTGGCGGTTGATGTGAATGGTGAGTTCATTGGTGATAGCCGGAAAGCCATTGAGCGGGTGGCCGGTAACTGGATTGGGAAGAGCTATTTTTCGACGGATCTTTCTGAAATCAAGGCCAGCCTGGAGCAGCGGCCATGGGTTGAATCTGCGGCCGTACAGCGGGTGTGGCCAGACAGGCTGGTGATCGATATCCGGGAAAAGAAGCCCCTGGCCTACTGGTCAGATGGCCGTTTGGTAAGCCGTACCGGGGAGCTGTTTTCGCCGGGGAATCCGCAGGTGGCGGGGGCATTACCAAGACTGAGTGGCCCGGATGAGCGGGTGCGGGACGTGATCCGGATGGCCCAGGCGATGAGCGAACAACTGGTAGCACACCATTTGAAATTTGCAGGCCTTTCGCTGGAGCAGCGAGGGGCCTGGACCCTGCAATTGGCTAACGGCATTGAAGTGGTGCTGGGCCGGGATCAGGTTGAGGAGCGGTTCGAGCGGTTTATCGCAGTTTATGAAGCCCGGCTTGCCTCGCGGTCGGATGAAGTCAGTCGGGTTGATGCCCGCTACACCAATGGTGTGGCAGTGCAATGGAAGCAGGCTGGAGCCGCTTCCGGCCCGAAATCATAGAAACGGTTAATTCAGACCTACGGTTTGGTGAAAACATGTCATCGGTTGAAACGGAAAACATGATTGTCGGCCTGGATATCGGAACCTCGAAAGTGGTTGCGATTGTCGGCAAACGCAAAATGGACGGCACCATTGAGGTGGTAGGCATAGGTTCTCACCCCTCAAAAGGCCTGAAGCGTGGCGTTGTGGTGAATATTGAAACCACCGTTCAGGCTATTCAGCGAGCTGTTGAGGAAGCAGAGCTGATGGCAGGCTGCCGCATCCACTCAGTGTATGCAGGCATTGCCGGCAGCCACATAAAAAGCCTGAACTCACACGGGATTGTTGCCATTCGGGACCGTGAAGTCACTCAGGCAGATATCGACCGTGTTATCGACGCGGCTCAGGCAGTGGCGATCCCGGCTGACCAGAAAATTCTGCACATACTGCCGCAGGAATTCGTTATCGACAGCCAGGAGGGCATAAAAGAGCCCATGGGGATGTCGGGTGTCCGTCTTGAAGCCAAAGTGCATCTGGTGACCTGTGCGGTGAATGCGGCCCAGAATATTGAAAAGTGTGTCCGTCGCTGCGGTCTGGAAGTCGATGACATCATTCTGGAACAGTTGGCCTCCAGTCACGCCATTCTTACTGAAGATGAAAAAGAACTCGGTGTCTGTGTGGTGGATACAGGCGGTGGCACAACCGATATCGCCGTCTTTACCGGAGGTGCTATTCGCCATACGGCGGTTATTCCCATTGCCGGCGATCAGGTGACAAACGACATCGCCATGGCCTTGCGAACGCCAACGCAGAATGCCGAAGAAATCAAAATCAAATATGCCTGCGCACTGACCCAACTGGCTGGTGCGGATGAGACCATCAAAGTGCCCAGTGTGGGTGACCGGGCGCCAAGGGACCTTTCCCGTCAGGCTCTGGCTGAAGTGGTCGAGCCCCGGTACGAGGAACTGTTCACGCTGGTGCAGTCAGAACTGCGGCGGTCCGGTTTTGAGGACCTGATTCCCGCAGGCATCGTTATTACAGGCGGTTCCGCCACCATGGAAGGTGTGGTGGAACTGGCTGAAGAAATCTTCCACATGCCGGTAAGGCTGGCCTGTCCGCAGGCTGTCTCTGGTATGACGGAGGTGGTCAACAACCCGATCTACGCCACGGGCGTGGGGTTGTTGATCCATGGCTTCCGCCAGATGGATCTGGGGCGGGCGCCGGTGCTCAGGGGGGAAGATGCGCCCTCATTGTTCGAGCGCATGAAGGCCTGGTTTACCGGTCATTTCTGACGGTATCGGGCAAGCAGTAAACGAAGGTATCTCGAAAATACAATCTCGAATAAACAGCCTGATACAAGGCTGAAAAAACAGCACGAAGGAGTAGGGGAAAATGTTTGAACTTGTCGATAATGTCCAGCAAAGCGCTGTAATCAAAGTAGTGGGTGTTGGCGGTGGCGGTGGTAACGCCGTTCGCCACATGCTTAACAGTGACATCGAAGGCGTGGAGTTTATCTGCGCGAACACCGATGCTCAGGCACTGACCGATATGGATGCCCGCCAGATCATTCAACTGGGCGGTAACATCACCAAAGGTCTGGGTGCCGGCGCCAACCCGGAAGTGGGCCGGCAATCGGCCATGGAAGACCGTGACCGCATCGCCGATTCGCTGAGCGGCGCCGACATGGTATTCATCACCGCCGGCATGGGTGGCGGTACAGGTACAGGGGCCGCCCCGGTTGTGGCAGAAGTTGCACGGGAATTGGGCATACTGACCGTAGCCGTGGTAACCAAGCCGTTCATGTTTGAGGGCGGCAAGCGCATGAGCGTTGCCGAAGTTGGCTTGCGGGAACTGGAAGAAAGTGTTGATTCACTGATCACCATTCCAAACGAAAAACTGCTGGCGGTGATGGGTAAGAAAACCAGCCTGCTGGACGCCTTTGCCGCAGCCAATGATGTGCTGCTGGGCGCCGTACAGGGCATTGCAGACCTGATTACCCGCAACGGTATGATCAACGTCGACTTTGCCGACGTGAAGACGGTCATGTCTGAAATGGGTATGGCCATGATGGGTACAGCCCGCGCAACCGGTGAAAACCGTGCCCGCGAGGCCGCCGAAGCCGCTGTGCGCAGTCCGCTCCTGGAGGATATCAACCTGCAGGGTGCCAAAGGCATTCTGGTTAACATTACTGCAGGTATGGACCTGAACCTGGGTGAGTTCTCTGAAGTCGGCGATATTGTGCGTGAGTTTGCTTCCGATTCGGCCACGGTTGTTGTGGGTACAGTGATTGATCCGGAAATGACCGATGAACTGAAGGTGACCGTGGTTGCAACCGGCCTGGGTGGCGATCGTGAAAAGCCAACCAAGGTGGTTGATAACACGCGTGCGCTGGATGGCAAAACAGACTACCGTCAGCTTGATCGCCCGGCTGTATTGCGCCGTCGTGCGGTTGCCCATGGCAACGTCGCTATTGACGAAAGCAGGCAGAGCGATGAACAGTGCGTGGATTATCTCGATATTCCCGCATTTCTTCGCAGGCAGGCAGACTGATAATCTGGCGCGATTGTGATCAGGCCCGCGTTCTGCAGCGAACAAGTGGAGTGTTGAGCCGGAAAAATGTGCGCTGATTGCCACTAACCCCAGGCTGTTGGGATGTCAGACAGTATTGGAGTGGTTAAATGGTACTCAGTCTTATTTTCTGATATTCTTCGGGCAGATTTTTGCCCAGGCTATCGCCATTTTGTGACGGAATAATGTACTGATGATCAGACAACGGACCCTTAAAAATACCATCCGTGCTACCGGGGTTGGTTTACATTCAGGTGAAAAAGTTTACCTGACCCTTAAACCGGCCCCGGTAGATTCGGGAATCATCTTCCGGCGCACCGATCTGGACCCAGTGGTCGAGATACGTGCCTGTGCGGAAAATGTCGGTGAGACCATGCTGTCTACGACACTGGTAAAAGACGGTGTTCGTGTGGCGACAATAGAACACCTGTTGTCAGCTATGGCTGGTCTCGGCATTGATAACTGCTTTGTTGAACTCAGTGCGGCGGAAGTGCCGATTATGGATGGTTCAGCAGGGCCGTTTGTGTTTCTGCTGCAATCTGCCGGTATCGCTGAACAGGAAGCTGCCAAACGCTTTATTCGCATCAAGCGTGAGGTAACGATAGAAGAGGGCGACAAAAAAGCCACCTTCCTGCCGTTTGAAGGGTTCAAAGTCAGTTTTGGAATCGACTTTGACCACCCTGTCTTTAAAGGGCGGGCTCAGACTGCCACAGTGGACTTCTCCAGCACCTCATTTGTAAAAGAGGTCAGCCGCGCACGGACCTTTGGTTTCATGCGTGATATCGAGAAGCTGCGGGCCATGAATCTGGCTTTGGGTGGCAGTGTTGATAACGCCATCGTGGTGGATGACTATAAAATTCTGAACGAAGACGGTCTCCGCTATGATGATGAGTTTGTTAAACACAAGGTACTGGACGCCATTGGCGATTTGTACCTGCTGGGTAACAGCCTTATTGGTGAGTTCCGGGGTGTGAAATCCGGCCACGATCTGAATAACAAGCTGTTGCGCAAACTCAGGGCAGAAGAAGATGCATGGGAGGTTGTCACCTTTGACGATGAGGCGAGTGCGCCTATCTCCTATATGAAACCTGTACTGGCTGCACAGGGGTAAGGCTGGAGTCCTAATCCTGAACGTGGCTTGCGAGTTTTTCGAGAACCTCGCGTAATTTTTTATCCTTCGTGTGCCCGGCTTCTTCCTGAAGAAGCCGGGCATTTTCTTTGCTGAGCGCAATTTTCCGGGGTGGTGTCTTTTCCTGAAAACGAGGGGGAAGTACCTTTACTTTCAACTTCCAGACAAACCGGAACAACTCGTTTTCGCGCAGTGCTTCCATAATCTCATGCTGACGAAAGCGAAGCTGGCTGGCCTTCCCAGCGCTGTCTGCTGAAAGCACCAGTTCCCCTTCTTTGCAACTGACAAACCGGGTGCCTGCCAGCAACGACGGTGGAATAGCGTTCAGCACCTGTTCCTCCGCCTGTTGGTGAAGCTGTGCCCTGGCAACCAGGTCATTCAGGGCCGGTGACCTTTTATTGTCGTCAAAGATCATTTTTTGCTCACTTTTTTGCTTCAGAGCCCTCATTTAACTCGACGGCCCGGTTTACGATTGGTTACACTTCGGCACGGTTTGTGCGTAGCACCTGTATTACACTCGTTTTACATTGTGATTAATGAGTATGTCTACCGGGGGCTACGATTTTCAGTACGTAGTTGTTGTCATGGACGGCAGACCCACTCGGAACTTATCCGAGGCGCAACACTACAAGGAGCAAGGTTGCGACTCACCGATGAAATCAGAAAATGATATGAACATTATCCTTGTTGGCGCTCGCCATGGGAAATCCCGGGCGTTATCTGTAAATGGCCCAGTGATTGCCGGGGCTGCGTTACTGGTAGTTGCCTTGCTGGTTGCGTCTGGCTGGGCCGGGTATCAGGTTGCTCTGGGCAAAGCGGCACTGGCAGAGCCAGCGCCATCAGAACTGGTGGCCCACTGGCAGCACCGGTTGGCGGAGCAGAAAGCGGAACTGGCCTCAGTTGAGCAGAATCTGCAGCAAAATATTGATGCGCTGACCCTGCGCCTGGGGGAGATGCAGGGCCGGCTGTTGCGGCTTGATGCACTGGGCCAGCGGTTTGTGGAGTCTGGCCTGATTGCCAGCGAAGAGTTCAATTTTGACGAGCCGGCTGCGGTGGGTGGTCCAGAGGGTGCCGCACCGAAAGAATCGTTTTCAACGCCTGAGCTTACCGGCATGATCAAACGCCTTGAAACTCAGCTTAATGACAGAGAGCAGCAGTTACGTCTGCTGGATAAACTGGCGTCCCGGAAGAAGCTGGATGAAGAAATGTATGTGGAGGGCCGCCCGATTACCTGGGGTTGGCTGTCATCAAAATACGGTTATCGCTCAGATCCTTTCACCGGCAAGCGTACCTGGCATGATGGAGTAGATCTTGCCGGCAAGGAAGGCAGCGATATTATTTCTGTTGCCGGCGGGGTGGTTACCTGGGCCGGTGAGCGATACGGCTACGGAAACCTGGTTGAAATTGACCATGGTGATGGCCTGACCACCCGCTATGGCCACTGTAAGACGGTGAAAGTGAGTGTGGGTGATGTCGTTCAGAAGGGGCAGGTGATTGCCCTGATGGGAAGCACTGGCCGCTCCACAGGGCCTCATGTGCATTTTGAAGTCTTGTCGAACGGGCGTTCTACAGATCCCGTAAAGTACATCGCTCGCGCCAGTAACTGATTTTTCATGCCTCAGGCGCTGTATTTGCGCCGCCTTCTGACCTCCCCGATAGTGCATTTGATAACGGGTTGCCATAGCCGGCAACCCTGACTAATGCAACGTAAACCATACAGGTGTGCGCCGTGCCTTTTGTCCTGCTACGAAATAAGGTTAGAATGCCGGCTTCCTCCGTTTAATCAAAGAAGCAGTGGTCTATGTTCACAAAGCTTGCAACCAAGATGTTCGGCAGTAAAAACGCCCGTGAAATCAAGAGAATGCGCAAAACAGTGATGCGTATTAACGAACTTGAAGAGCAGTTTGGCGGTTTGTCCGATACCGAGTTGCAAGGCAAAACGGTTGAGTTTCGTCGCCGGGTTGAAGAGGGCGAAAGCCTCGATGCCATTTTACCAGAGGCTTTTGCTACCGTTCGTGAAGCCGCGCGCCGCGTGATGGGGATGCGCCACTACGATGTACAGCTGGTTGGTGGCATCACGCTCCATGAAGGCCGCATAGCAGAAATGAAAACCGGTGAAGGTAAAACGCTGGTGGCAACTGCTGCGGTTTACCTGAATGCGCTGTCAGGTAAGGGTGTGCATCTGGTTACGGTGAATGATTACCTTGCCCGCCGGGATGCGGAGTGGATGGGGAAGCTGTATCGCTTCCTGGGTATGCAGGTCGGTGTGGTTGTTGCGGGGCAGAGCCCGGAAGAAAAAAGAGCCGCGTATCAGGCTGACATAACTTACGGTACCAATAACGAATTCGGCTTCGATTATCTGCGCGACAACATGGCGTTCAGCACTGATGATAAAGTTCAGCGCCCGCTGAATTACGCCATCGTGGATGAAGTCGACTCTATCCTCATTGATGAAGCCCGTACGCCGCTGATTATTTCGGGGGCTGCTGAAGACAGCTCGAAGCTCTATCGGGCGGTCAACGAACTGATTCCCAGCCTGGAGAAAGGCGAGGCCATTGAAGACCAGGAGCCGACGGGTGACTTCACCATCGACGAAAAAGCCCGTCAGGTTGAGCTGACCGAAGCCGGCCATGAAAAGGTAGAACAGCTTCTGCTTGATCGCGAATTACTGGCCGAGGGTGACAACCTGTATTCCGCTGCGAATCTGGGCCTGCTGCACCACGTTCATTCCGCACTGCGCGCGCACCACCTGTTCCAGAAGAACGTTGATTACATTGTTCAGGGCGATCAGGTTGTTATTGTTGATGAGCACACCGGCCGTACCATGCCGGGGCGGCGGTGGAGTGAAGGCCTGCATCAGGCCATGGAAGCCAAAGAAGGCGTTAATATTCAGGCCGAGAGCCAGACACTGGCTTCCACGACCTTCCAGAACTATTTCCGTCTGTACGAGAAGCTTTCCGGCATGACCGGCACGGCGGATACCGAAGCATTCGAATTCCAGCAGATTTATGGTCTTGATGTGGTTGTTATTCCGCCCAACCGGCCGATACAGCGGGTGGATTACAACGACCTGGTTTACCTGACACAGGAAGAAAAGTTCCACGCCATCATTGATGAAATCAAGGATGTTACCAGCGAAGGACGCCCGATTCTTGTCGGCACCGCCTCCATTGAAGCGTCCGAGTTGCTGTCAATGCTGCTCAAAAAAGCCCGCATTGAGCACAACATACTGAACGCCAAACAACATGATTCCGAGGCGTTGATCATTGCCCAGGCGGGCCGCGCCGGTTCGGTTACCATCGCCACCAACATGGCTGGCCGGGGTACGGACATCATGCTCGGCGGTAACTGGGAATACGACGTAGCAGCGCTGGACAATCCAACCGAGGAAGAGATTGCCCGTATCAAAGCCGAGTGGACAGAGCGTCACAACCAGGTGCTTGAGGCTGGCGGCCTGCATATTATCGGTACCGAGCGACACGAGTCCCGGCGCATTGATAATCAGCTTCGAGGCCGTGCCGGCCGTCAGGGTGACCCCGGGTCTTCAAGGTTCTTCCTGTCTCTGGAAGATAACCTGATGCGGATCTTCGCGCCGGATCGCGTTAAAAGCCTGATGCAGGCGATGGGCATGAAAAAAGGCGAAGCGATTGAGCACCGCATGGTGAGCAACGCTATTGAAAAGTCCCAGCGTAAAGTGGAAGGCCGCAACTTTGATATGCGGAAGTCCCTGCTTGAGTACGATGATGTGGCCAATGATCAGCGCCGTGTTATCTACGAACAGCGCAATGAAATCATGTCCTCGGATGATATTTCAGACATGATCGACACCATCCGTGAAGATGTGGTGGATTCGCTGGTGAGTGAATATATTCCGCCCCAGAGCATGGCAGAGCAATGGGATGTTCCGGGCCTGGAAGCGCAGTTGCAGTCTGAAATGGCGATTGAGCTGCCCATTCAGAAGTGGCTTGATGAAGACAAGAAACTGCATGAGGAAAGTCTGCGCCAGAAAATACTGGATGAAGTGGTTGCGGCCTACCGTGCCAAAGAAGAGGTGGCCGGTTCCGAACCTATGCGCAAGTTTGAAAAGCAGGTATTTCTGCAGGTTCTGGATACGCTCTGGAAAGAGCACCTTTCCAATATGGATCATCTGCGCCGTGGTATTCATTTGCGTGGTTACGCCCAGAAAGATCCGAAGCAGGAATATAAGCGCGAAGCCTTTAACCTGTTTGAGCTGATGCTGGATAACATGAAGCGGGACGTTAGCCGCATCCTTGGTCACGTTCGTGTGCAGAGCCACGAAGAGATGGATGAAATCGAGCGCCGTCGCAAGGAAGAACTTGCGAAAGAACTGGCCAGTGCCCGCTTGCGTCATGATGAAACCAGTGCCACCGCGCAGGAATCGGGCGACGGCGGAGCCGGCGGACAGCAACAACCGGCAACGCCTGAAACCTTTGTGCGGCAGGAGCGTAAGGTGGGTCGAAACGAGCCTTGCCCCTGCGGGTCTGGCAAGAAATACAAGCAGTGTCACGGCAAGGTTAGTTAACGCCGGCACTGGGTGAGTATTCAAGGCCCGCACCCTGATGATTTCGGGCTGCGGGTTTTCTGTTTTTGGTTGCCTGTTACAGGCGTGTTCACAGGAGAGTTGTTATGGCGGTAGGTCCCGGAACCTTGCCTGAGTTTTTCCCGGTTGCCGGGGTCAGTATCGGTATTGCCAGTGCGGGCATCAAGAAGGCCGGCCGAAACGACATTGTGATTTTTGAACTGGCTCCGGAAAGCCGTGTGGCCGGTATTTTTACCCGCAATCAGTTTTGCGCTGCTCCGGTAACCCTGTGCCGGGAACATCTGGCTGAAACCGCGCCTCGTTACCTGTTGATCAATACCGGTAATGCCAACGCAGGAACCGGAGCGCAGGGGATGCAGGATGCGGTTGCCTGTTGTGAGGCGCTGGCAGAAAAGGCAGGGGTGTCGCCATCGGCCGTACTGCCATTTTCAACCGGTGTGATAGGCGAACCTCTTCCGGTTGGCAAAATAGTGGGAGCGCTTGCCGGTGCGCTGGCGAATACATCGGAAACCCGTTGGGTTGAGGCTGCAAGCGGTATCATGACCACAGATACCCGGCCCAAAGGTGCGTCTCGCCAGATAGATCTGGATGGCCATACCGTGACGATCTCTGGTATCAGTAAAGGGGCGGGCATGATTCGCCCCAACATGGCCACTATGCTGGGCTTTATTGCCACGGATGCGCGTATTGACCCAGGCCTGCTGCAGATGCTGGCATCAGAACTGGGTGAGTACTCGTTTAATCGCATTACCATTGACAGCGATACCTCCACTAACGATTCCTGCATGCTGATGGCCACCGGGCAGTACTCAGGCCCGGAAATTGATCTGAGTAGTCCGGCGTTACCAAAATTGCGTGAAGCACTGAAACAGGTGTACCTGGACCTTGCTCATGCCATTGTTCGTGATGGTGAGGGAGCAACCAAGTTTGTCACCATTGAGGTAAGTGGGGCCGCAACGCAGGACGAAGCGTTAAGCGTCGCCTACACCGTCGCGCATTCACCGCTGGTAAAAACGGCTCTGTTTGCCTCAGACCCCAACTGGGGGCGTATTCTGGCCGCAGTTGGCCGTGCTGACGTGGCCAATCTGGACGTCAACGCGCTGGAAATTTTTCTGGGAGATGTTTGCCTGGTACGTGATGGCGGCCGTGCAGACGACTACTCCGAAGCGCGCGGGCAGGCCGTGATGGACCAGGAAGAGATTACCATTGCGATCAACCTGAAGCGGGGCGACGTAACGGAAACCGTCTGGACCTGTGACTTCTCCCACGATTACGTAACCATCAATGCCGAGTACCGCACCTGATCATGGTGAAAAATGAAATTCACGTGGCGGTAGCCGTCATCGTTCGTGACGGGAAAGTGCTGATTGCCCGCCGGCCAGACCACCTTCATCAGGGTGGCCTTCTGGAATTTCCCGGCGGCAAGGTTGAGGCCGGTGAAACGGTTCAGCAGGCACTGATTCGCGAAATTGCTGAAGAAACCGGGCTGGAGCTGGCAGAAGCGGCGCTGGAGCCTGTTATTGGCATTCATCACGACTACGGTGATAAGCGCGTGTTTCTGGATGTCTGGCAGGCAAATGAGCCGCAGGGAAGCGCGGAAGGCCGTGAAGGACAGCCGGTAAGCTGGGTGCGGCCAGAGTCCATGAACGATGAAGATTTCCCGGCAGGTAACCGGGCTATTGTCCGGGCGCTGAAGCTGCCCAGGCAGTTGGCTATTACCGGATATATTGATAACAGCGATGACGGTATCCGGAACAGTACCCGTCAACTCACACAGGCGCTGGGGCAGCGAGCGGTTCCACTTGTGGTGCTGCGCGCGCCCAGGCTTGGCGTCGACAACTACCGGCAACTGGTTAAAGCCACACGGCCGGTGTGCGGGCGTTTCGGTACAGGGGTTATTGTTCACGGGGCACCAACGGTGTTTGAGGAGGGGGTGGCGGGCCTGCACCTGCCCTGGCGCGAAGCCGCCCGGCTCAGGAGCCGGCCAGTTCCTGAGAGCGTCTGGCTGGGGGTGTCTTGTCACAACGCAGAGCAAGTAGCCCATGCCGCTGGCTTGAAAGCTGATTACGTGACGTTGGGGCCAGTTAAACCGACAGACAGCCACCCAGAGTCGAATGGTATTGGCTGGCCGACGTTCCGGAATATGGTTGCCGGGGCACCCATGCCGGTTTATGGCCTTGGCGGATTATCGGATAAAGACATAGCAAAATGCAGGCAGGAAGGCGGGCAGGGCATTGCAGGCATTGGCTACTGGTGGCCGGAAAACTGATGGTCGTCAGCCGTTAAACCGTGCATTTCTGATATACTGCCCGCCTGCATAATTAATTTCCGGCCAGACCGATCTGGAGACACTGTGAGCAAACTGACCCACATCGATGCCAGGGGCGAAGCCCGCATGGTGGATGTAACTGATAAATCCGTGACAGAGCGTGAAGCACGGGCTGAAGCCAGTATTACAATGGCTGAGGAAACGCTGGCCATGATCGTTGACGGAGAACACCCCAAGGGTGATGTGCTTGCGGTTGCCCGTATTGCCGGAATTATGGCAGCGAAGAAGACCCATGAGCTGATTCCCCTGTGCCACGCCCTGAACCTGACGTCCGTAAAAGTGGAGCTGACTCCCGGTGAGGACAAAGCGTCGGTTCGTATTCATGCCCGCTGTAAACTATCTGGCCAGACTGGTGTGGAAATGGAGGCGTTAACCGCAGTCAGTGTCGCGGCGCTCACACTGTACGATATGTGCAAGGCTGTCGACCGTGGTATGACCATAAGCAATGTTCGCCTGCTTGAGAAATCCGGTGGCCGCAGCGGCCACTGGACTGTTGGCGACGCCTGAGCCAGAGGCGCAGGCGCCGGTGTTTCGTTAATTCCCGATACCTGAGACCACCCAGAGAATATACAGTGCCAGAATTACGTCAGAAACAGGGCCTCGTGGTAGAATGCGCTGCCCCATTTACTGAACCACGAGGAAAGACTGTGGCTGTTCGTTACATCCAGACCTGCCGGTTGCCGACTCCGTTCGGAGTGTTTGATATGCATGGCTTTGAAGAACCGGATACCGGGAAAGAGCATATAGCCCTTACTCTGGGTGATTTAAGCACGGCCGAGCCTGTACTGGCGCGCACCCATTCCGAATGCCTTACAGGCGATGCGCTTTTCAGTATGCGCTGTGATTGTGGCTATCAGCTTGAGGCGGCTCTGCGAAGCATTGCCCGGGAGGGGCGTGGTGTGCTGATGTATCTGCGCCAGGAAGGCCGTGGCATTGGCCTGCTGAACAAAATCCGGGCGTACAAACTGCAGGATGAGGGAGCAGACACGGTTGAAGCCAATGAGCAACTGGGGTTCGCCGCAGACCTTCGTGATTACAGTATGTGCAAGGACATGCTGGCGCATCTGGGAGTGACCAGCCTGCGCCTGATGACCAACAACCCGCGCAAAGTGGCGGCTCTGTCATCATATGGTATTGCAATTTCTGAGCGGGTTCCGCTGAGTGTGGGCCGGAACCCACATAATGAGCATTATCTGGATACCAAGGAACACAAACTCGGCCACTGGCTGGGCACCCATCAGGATGATGAGCCTGGGATGTGAGCGCCTGCCTGGGCGTCAAATATCCCCAGAATCTGAATTTTACTCCGGGGTCAGAACTTCAGTTCTGACCCCTTCTTAAAGAGCCGGACATTTAATCCTGAGCCTGCCGTTGAATGAGGGGTCAGAACTAAAGTTCCGACCCCGGTGCTAAATCTGAATCCGGGTGCTGAAGTTCCGAGCCCGGCAGTGTTTCCGGCAAACTACTTGACCGCTTTCAACGTCTGCCGCTGCAGGCGCTCCATTCTCTTTTCAATGGCGCTCTGAATACCCGCTGCATCCAGCCCGCAATCACTCAGCAGCTCATCACGGGTTCCGTGATCGATGAAGGTATCCGGAAGCCCAAGCTGAAGTACTGGCATTAACACTTCGCATTGGTTCAGGAACTCGGTCACCGCACTGCCGGCACCACCTGCAATGGTATTTTCTTCCAGAGTGACCAGTAACTCGTGTTGCTCGGCCAGGGCCAGCACCAGTTTCTCGTCCAGCGGCTTAACAAAGCGCATGTCTGCTACGGTGGCCCCCAGTGCCTTGGCGGCTTCCAGTGCCGGTGTCAGCAGGGTGCCGAAATTCAGTATGGCAACCCCGGTGCCTTCCAGAACGCGCCGGCCCTCACCAATGGGCAGGGCCGTCAGTTCCTGCTCAATACGGGCTCCGGGGCCTGTGCCACGGGGGTAGCGCACGGCTGCCGGGCCATCAAACAGCATGCCGGTTTGCAGCATTTGACGGGTTTCGTTTTCATCCGACGGAGTCATCACCACCATGCCGGGCAGGCAACGCAGATAGCTGATATCAAACGCACCCGCATGAGTCGGCCCGTCCTCACCAACCAGCCCGGCCCGATCGATAGCAAACAGCACGTCCAGATTCTGAATGGCAACATCGTGAATCAGCTGATCGTAGGCGCGCTGCAGGAATGTGGAGTAAATGGCCACTACCGGCTTGGCGCCTTCGCAGGCAAAGCCGGCCGCCAGTGTTACCGAGTGCTGTTCAGCAATGGCAACGTCAAAATACCGCTCCGGAAACCGCTCTGAAAAATCCAGCAGGTCAGAGCCTTCACACATGGCAGGCGTGATTCCAATAACTCGTTCGTCCTGCTCTGCGGCGTCTGACAACCACTGGCCAAAGACGTTGGCGTACTTGGGGCGGCTTGCTTTTGGCTTGACCGGTTCGGGCTTGCTCGGTGGCACCGGTTCAATCTTGTTAATCGCGTGGTAACCAATGGGGTCCGCTTCAGCGGGTGCAAACCCCTTACCTTTGGTTGTTACCACATGCAGGAACTGTGGCCCTTCAAGCCCCTGAATGTTTTCCAGGGTTTCCACCAGCAGGGGTAGATCATGGCCGTCTACAGGGCCGATATAATTGAACCCCAGTTCCTCAAACAGAGTACTGGGGGCTATCAGGCCCTTAACGTGTTCTTCGGTCTTTTTAGCCAGCGCCATCAGCTGCGGTGAACCCTGAAGTACTTTTTTGCTGCCATCACGCACCTGATTATAGGTGCGGCTGGCCAGCAGCTTGGCAAAGTAATTAGACAGGCCACCAACGTTGCGGGAGATGGACATGTCGTTATCGTTCAGTATGACCAGCATATCGGCATTTTCATGGCCGGCATGGTTTAGTGCTTCAAACGCCATGCCTGCGGTCATCGCGCCATCGCCAATAACCGCAATACTCTTACGCCCGGTTTTCTGAAGGCGTGCAGCGATAGCCATACCCAGGGCGGCACTGATGGAGGTGCTGGAGTGGCCCACGCCAAAGGTATCGTATGGGCTTTCCGCACGCTTCGGAAAGCCGGCCAGGCCGCCTTTCCTGCGAATAGTGCCCATGTGTTCCCGGCGGCCAGTGAGTATTTTGTGGGGGTAGGCCTGGTGGCCAACGTCCCAGATCAGGCGATCTTCCGGGGTATTAAAGACGTAGTGCAGGGCAACCGTAAGCTCGAGCACGCCGAGCCCCGCTCCAAAATGCCCGCCTGTCTGCCCAACCGACCACAGCAGGAAAGCTCTGAGCTCTCTGGCCAGTTGGGTTAGCTGCTCAGGTGCCAGCTCCCGCAGTTGCGCCGGGGCGTCTATCTGGTCCAGCAGTGGCGTATTGGGCCGCTGTGAGGGGATTTCCCTGAAAATATAAGTATCCTGCATGTGCTTTGGGTCTTTTCCGGAATATTCGGCAATCGACTGGCATTATAAAGGGGAACGGCCCCCGGTTTCATATTTATCGGGCCAGTTGTTGCAAGATTGTAAGAGCCAGTGTGCGCTTTTCAGTGGTCTGGATTCAATGGGTCCGCGCCACCACGTAGTCTGCCATGGCCCGAAGTGGATCGGCTTCCTGGCCAAAACCCTCAAGGCTTTTCAAGGCAGCCGCTTGGAGGGCAGACAAATGCTCACGGGCGCCCGCCAGGCCAAGCAGGGCCGGGTAGGTTGGTTTGGCTTTTGCGGCGTCTGAACCCTGAGGTTTGCCAATCACCTCGGTGTTGCCCTCTATGTCCAGAAGATCGTCCTGCACTTGAAACGCAAGCCCCAGCGCTCTGGCGTAGTGGCTCAGCGATGTCAGCTTTTCTTCTGTCAGGGCCGGCATGGTCAGCGCGCCCATACGAACACTCGCCTCAATGAGTGCGCCGGTTTTGTGTCTGTGCATGGTTTCCAGCTCAGACAGTGACAAATGCCGGCCTACGGATTGCAGATCAATGGCCTGGCCACCCACCATCCCCTGGTGGCCACTTGCCCGCGCCAGTTCCTGAACCATGGCCAGGCGGGCACCCTCATGTACATGAGTGTTACCGGCCAGCCAGCCAAAGGCCAGGGCCTGCAAGGCATCACCGGCCAGAATGGCCGTTGCTTCATCAAACGCTATGTGGGTGGTTGGCCGGCCACGACGCAGTTCATCATTGTCCATGGCGGGCAGGTCGTCATGGATGAGTGAGTAAGCGTGGATCAGTTCAACGGCACAGGCCGGAGCCAGGGCTTCGTCGCCGGTATGTCCCACAGCTTTTGCTGCCGCCAGGCACAACGCAGGGCGAATGCGTTTGCCGCCGCCGAGTACGCTATAGCGCATGGCTTCCTGCAGGCGGTCAGACGCCGAACTCTGCTCAATGCACCTGTCCAGCTCTGCGTTAACCCGGCCACTGCACTGTTCGAGGAAGTCTGTCATCCGCGTGTTCTGATTGCTCATTCGCTGGCATCGTCCGGAGAAAATGGGCGGGTAGTCAGGGTACCGTCATCGTTCTGAACCAGTTGCTCAACACGCTGTTCGGCACCTTTCAGGGCTTGCTGACATTCCCGGGT
Source organism: uncultured Marinobacter sp. (assembly GCA_964447555.1). GTDB lineage: Bacteria > Pseudomonadota > Gammaproteobacteria > Pseudomonadales > Oleiphilaceae > Marinobacter. The sequence continues at coordinate 11,019 of CAYUTG010000005.1, read as the reverse complement.
TAGTTTCACGCCTTGCTCGAAAGCGGATAGGGATTGCTCCAGAGAGAGCTCACCCTGCTCCAGATCCCGAACCAGTTTTTCCAGTTCATCGAGAGATTTTTCAAAACCGGCGATGGATGCGGTGTTTTGTTCACTGGCCATCGGGAAGCCTCCGATCGGGTAGCAGAATTTCGCGGATTATATCAGAGCCTGAGCGCTATCGCTGCCAGTTAAACTGCTGGTATTTGCCCTGCTGGGCGTCGGGGCCCCAGCTTTGCTCGCTAACCACAATGTGACCGCTGGCAGAAACACTGACAATGGTTGTTGCCCGCGTACCGTAATGGTGGCCAGTAACAAATGGCGCGGACAGCAGCCTCTCTGCCTCCGGCGACAGGCCGGTATCGGGCAAAAGGTGGTCCGGGGCGGGGGTGGTATCCTGCAGCAAAGGCATCAGGTTTGCGTGCAATGCGTCGGCATCGTTACCTGCGGCGGCGACCACATCGCCCACGGTTTTTCTCAGCTTCAGCAGCTTTGGCCAGGGTGTTTGCAGCAGATGATTGCTGAGCCCGTACAACCCGCGGTGAAGGTGCCGGCCCGGATGTGAGTCTTTATTGCTGTAATACCAGCCGGAGGTGCCGGCAAGATACGCCAGATTAAAGCCGGCATACTGCTCCGCTTCATCTGTCAGCCGGCGGTGAAGGTCCTGGTTGGGCTCCTGAAGCGCCCGTAGCGGTAACTCGCCACGGCTGAACCGGCCAGATTCAGGCGCGCCATCCCGCACATTGGTGACCGCCGCAATACGGCCATCGCGGGAAATGGCCAGCCAGGTGCCACCGGATTTCAAATCGCGGCCAGCAAGCACATCGGTGCCCTGATCGGTCGTCCACCACTGCATAGCGGCTGTTGGCCGGGCAAAGAACTCATCCCGGTTAGCAGCAACCACCAGTGGAAAGTGAGCATTCTGGCCAAGTGTAAAGGCAATCAGGCACATGGCGTGACAGGAACCTCGCAGATTTGATGAAGTCGGCAGTGTCGGTGTGTATCATACCAGCCTTGTTTCCCCCGGTGCGGACCACAGCTATGACCCTGACCTACGTATTAGCCTCCTACCTTGCACTGGGTGCTCTCGCCGGCACGCTGGCCGGCATGTTCGGCATTGGCGGCGGCTTGGTGATTGTGCCGGTACTGATTTTCAGCTTTGGTCTTCAGGGTATCAGCCCGGACGTGGCCGTGCACTTGGCCATTGGCACAACGTTGGCAGTGATTGTTTTTACCGCGACAAGTTCTATCCGGACGCACCATCAGCACGGTGCCGTACGCTGGGATATTTTCTGGCCAATGACGGTGGGTATTGTTTTCGGCGCTTTGCTGGGGGCCAAATCCGCCGCCATGCTCAGTGGCGACACCTTGCAACTGATTATCGGCGTGTTTGTAATTCTGATGGCCCTGAAAATGCTGACTGGGGCCAACACCAAGCCAGGGCGAGACATCCCTGGCCGCCCCGGCCTGGCGGCGGTAGGCGGCTTTATTGGCTGGGCGTCGGCTATTTTCGGCATTGGTGGTGGTTCGCTTACTGTGCCCTATCTGAACTGGTGCAACGTGCGTATGCAGCATACCGTAGGCACCTCAGCGGCCTGTGGCCTGCCCATTGCGCTGGCCGGTGCTGCCGGGAATATCTGGACAGGCTGGGGCGAGGCGGGCCTGCCGGGTTACAGCCTCGGCTTTGTTTACCTGCCTGCGCTACTGGGCATTATTCTCACCAGTGTGTTCTTCGCCAGATTCGGGGCCAGACTGGCTCATCGCCTGGACGCCACGGTACTGAAACGAATATTTGCGATCATGCTGATCGTAGTTGGAATCCGCTTACTTACGAGCTAAGAGATTATCAATGCTGAAATATCCCGCTATTGACCCTGTGGCCATCGCCATTGGCCCGTTAAAAATACACTGGTATGGCCTCACCTACCTGGTGGGCTTTGTTGGTGGTTGGTGGCTGGGGCGGATACGCACCCGCAAACCCTGGTCGCCCATCAACCGGGAACAAATGGACGATTTACTGTTTTATCTGGCCCTGGGCGTGATACTGGGTGGCCGGTTTGGCTATGTGATTTTCTATAATTTTGACCTGTTCCTCGCCGACCCGCTGTGGTTATTCCGTGTGTGGGAAGGGGGTATGTCGTTCCACGGCGGCTTACTGGGGGTCATGTTTGCCATGTGGTGGTATGGCCGGAAAGTGGGCACAGGGTTCTGGAAGCTGGCAGAATTCGTTGATCCTCTGGTACCGGTTGGCCTTGGCGCTGGCCGAATCGGGAACTTCATCAACGGCGAACTCTGGGGCAAGCCGACCGATGTACCCTGGGCGATGGTCTTTCCCACCGCCCCGGACGCCCTTGCCCGGCACCCGTCGCAGTTGTACCAGTTCGCGCTTGAGGGCGTGGCCCTGTTTGCCATTCTCTGGTGGTTTTCTGCCAAACAACGCCCACGCATGGCCGTGTCTGGCATGTTCCTGATTTTCTATGGCATATTCCGCTTTCTGGTCGAGTTTGTGCGCGAGCCAGACCCACAACTTGGTTACCTGGCCTTCGACTGGCTTACCATGGGCCAGGTGCTGTCTACCCCGATGATCCTGGCCGGAATCGGCCTGGTGCTGATTGCTTACCGGAGGCGCAGCCAATGAAAAATTACCTGGAACTTATGCAGGATGTCGTCGACAACGGATTCAACAAGGGTGACCGCACAGGCGTAGGCACCCGCTCCGTATTCGGTCGCCAGATCCGGTTCAACCTGCAGGACAGCTTCCCGCTGGTCACCACCAAGAAAGTCCACCTGCGCAGCATCATCTACGAGTTGCTGTGGTTCCTTCAGGGCTCCACCGACAACAACTGGCTGAAAGAGCGAAAAGTATCTATCTGGAATGAATGGGCACTGGAGGACGGCGATCTGGGGCCGATCTATGGCAAACAGTGGCGCAGCTGGCAGTGCCAGGATGGCCGGGTTATCGATCAGATAACCGATGTTATCGACCAGATTCGCAACAAACCCAACTCCCGCCGCCTGATCGTCTCCGCCTGGAACCCGGCCGAACTCCCGGATGAAACAGTCAGCCCACAGGAAAACGTAAAGCAGGGAAAAATGGCTCTGGCTCCATGCCATTGCCTGTTCCAGTTCTACGTTGCTGACGGCAAACTCTCCTGCCAGCTTTACCAGCGCAGCGCCGACTTATTCCTGGGTGTGCCATTCAACATCGCCTCATACGCCTTGCTGACCCACATGATCGCCCAGCAGTGTGATCTGGACGTGGGCGAGTTCGTGCACACCTTCGGTGATTGCCACCTGTACCAGAACCACCTGACCGACGACATAGTCTTCGAACAACTGAGACGTACCCCCCGGCCACAACCAAAACTGGTAATCAAACGAAAGCCGAAGTCGATTTTCGACTACGAACTGGAAGATTTTGAGTTTGAGGGTTACGACCCCTATCCAGGCATCAAGGCCCCCATAGCCATATAGTCTCAGCAGGCTTCGTACACAGTTTGATCGCAAGGGTGTAAAAAAGGCTTTCCAAAAATGTGCGGAGCCATGGATGGCGGAGCCCAAGCCGCGCAAGGATGCCTTGAGGCGTTTTTTGGAAAGCCTTTTTTACACGCTCGCAGCCCCCCTTGAATGAGAGGAAGAAATCATGCGAAAGGCTCTGATAGTCGCCATGTCCCAAAACCGGACAATTGGCCGCAACAACCAGTTGCCCTGGCACCTGCCAGGCGACCTCAAATACTTCAAACAGGCCACCATGGGTAAGCCCATCATCATGGGCCGCAAAACCTGGGATTCCATTGGCCGGCCATTGCCCGGGCGTATGAACGTAGTCATCTCCCGCAACCCGACATGGGAGGCACCGGCAGGGACCGTAGCTGCCTCTTCACTGAATGAAGCTCTGAAAAAAGCCGGGGCGCATGCAGAACTGGAAGGCGGTGACGAAGTTATGATTATCGGCGGAGGGCAAATCTACGCGGAAGCATTAGCCACAGTTGATCGCATGTACATCACAAAAGTGCATGCAGAAGTTGAGGGAGATGCTTTTTTCCCGGAAGTAAACTGGAAAGAGTGGGAAGAAATCGGACGCGAAGACTTCTCCGCATCCGATAACAACCCGTACGACTACAGCTTTGTGGTATATCAGCGCCTGAATCAGTCCTGACGGGCAGGGCGCTTGCGTACCGGCTTATTGCCACCCTTGCCCGGCGCCTTGCCACGAGGTGCCGCACTGCCTGAATGGCCGCGCCCCTTCGGAGGCCCCTTGCGGAAATTCCCTTTGGCGCCCTTGCCATTCTTGCGGTGACGTTCCTTGCTGCCTTTGTGATCACGGCGTGGCGGAGTGGCAGAAACCTTGGGTAAAGCCTCTGGCTGCTCCAGAGGCAACAAGCCTGGCTGAGAAGTCTCCATCCAGCAGGCCAGAGCGCCGGCCAGCATCGCCATGTCCATATTCTTGCGCTCAGCAATCTCATCCAGAAGCGACATGGCTTTGGCAAGCTTCTTATCCTCAGCAAAGCCCAGCAACTGAGTTTCAAACTGCTCTTCCCGCATCTTCTTGAGTTCATCAGGGGAAGGCAGTTCATAAGCTTCCATTGGCGAGTTGGTTGCACGCTCCAGAGTCCGCAGCCAGCTGCGCTCACGGGGAGTTACCAGCAAGATCGCCTTGCCTTCACGGCCTGCGCGGCCCGTACGGCCAACACGGTGAATATAGGCTTCGGTATCGTAAGGCACATCGTAATTAATAACGTGAGAAATCCTGGGAACATCCAGGCCCCGGGCCGCCACATCCGTGGCCACAATAATGTCTTTCTTACCACGCTTCAGGTCTTCAACCGTCTGCTCACGCTGGCGCTGATTCAAGTCCCCGTTCAAAGGCGCAACAGCGTGCCCCCGTGCTGACAGTTTTTCGGCCAGCATGGTGGTTTCCACCTTGGTGCGCACGAAAATAATGGCCGCATCCACGGGTTCCACTTCCAGAATGCGGGTAAGGGCATCCAGCTTACGCTCCGCATACACCGGCAGAACAAACTGGGAAATCCGCTCTACCGTGCGGGTTTCGCTCTCAATTTTCACCTCGGTGGCATCATGAAGGTAGGTTTTGGCTACTTTCTTGATCTGGGGTGGCATAGTGGCCGAAAACAGTGCGCGCTGGCAGTCATCCGGGGTTTTCGAAAGAATGGCTTCAACATCGTCAATAAAACCCATGCGCAGCATTTCGTCGGCTTCATCCAGCACCAGGGCCTTGAGGTTGTCTAACTGCAGGGTGCCTTTACGCAGGTGGTCAAGCATGCGGCCCGGTGTGCCAACAATCACCTGTGCACCACGGCGAAGGCCTTTAATCTGTGGGTAAAAATCCTGTCCGCCATAAATCGGCAGCACATAAAAATGGCGAAATTTGGTGGCATAGGAGGTAAATGCCTCCGCAACCTGAAGCGCCAGCTCCCGCGTGGGGGCAAGAACCAGAATCTGGGGGGCATTAACTGTGGCATCAATCCGGCTCAGTAACGGCAGGGCAAACGCCGCAGTTTTACCGGTGCCTGTCTGGGCAACGCCCAGCAGATGCTTACCGGCCAGTAGTGCCGGGATGGACTGAGCCTGGATAGGCGTGGGTGTTTCATAGCCAATAGCGGTCACGGCTTCAAGTACGGCCGGATCCAGCCCCAGTTTGGCAAAGGACAATTCAGACATTGATTTACTCGGAATTCGGGGGGTAAAGCATTGCAATGCAATGCATGATGTGCGCGCATTATAGAGGTTTTTCTGCTCTTTTGATACGCAAAATAATGTCTGCCCTGTAGGTAGTTGCCCAAGGCCGGGCGTTGCTTTGCCGGCGAAAGTCCGGCAGTCTCCAGTTCATTCATAGGTAGCTAACAGGAAGGCGCAATGACCCTCGATCAACTTTTGTCGGCTGTACGGTCTGAAAATGAACTGACCATTTCCTCTGACTGGTCCCAGGGACGGGCATCGTTTGGTGGCCTGACGGCCGGTCTGGTCTTCGCGCGAATGCAGGGAAAGGTGGCCGATGAGCGCCCGATGCGATCAATGCAGGTATCCTTTGTCGGGCCGGTGGAAGCAGAGGTGCCGGCAGTGTTTGAGGCAAACATGCTGCGTGAAGGCAGGGCGGTCAGCCAGGTGATGGGGCGCATTGTTCAGAATGACGAGGCGCGGCTGGTGTGTATGGCCAGTTTTGCCGGTGACCGGGAGTCCGCAGTGAACGTAGAAGCCCTGCCCGCGCCAGAAGCAAAAGCCGTGGATCAGTGCTATGAGTTGCCCTATATCAAAGATGTAACGCCGGGATTTATTCAGTACATCGCCATGCGCTGGGCATTCGGTGATTTACCCTTCACCGGGAAAGGTGGCAGGGAGATGGGCGGGTGGATGCGGTTCCGGCAGCCTCCGGAAGCTATTACAGATGCCCATCTTATTGCCCTGATTGATGCCTGGCCGCCGGCCATACTTACCCATCTGAAGGCGCCGGCACCTGCCAGCTCTCTGAGTTGGACGCTGGATATTATGCACCCCCGCCCGGATGTAAAGCCGGACGACTGGCTTCTGTATCGCGCGGTTACTGATCATGCCGGGTCTGGGTACGGTCATGTCCGGGCTGAAATCTGGACATCGGCTGGTGAGCTGGTCGCACTCAGCCGACAGACGGTGACAGTGTTTGGCTGAAGGTTGCAGCGCCAGCGAATCAGGCGGCTATTTCAGCCTTCAGTGCGTCGTTGATAATCCGGGCGAAATCTTCAGGGCAGTCCTCTTGCAGAAAGTGGCCGCCCCTCAGCGTAATGTGCGGCTGGCCATAGGCACCCGGAATCCGGCGCTGCATGTAGCGGTCGCCACCTCGGGTGATGGGGTCGCCACTGCTGAAGCAGGTAATAAAGGGTTTCTTCCATTTTTCCAGCACGCGCCACGCGGCCTTGTTCGCCTCGCTGGCAGGATCATCGCCGGACGCAGGAACCAGCTTGGGAAAGGCCCGTGCGCCTGCCTTGTACGCGGCGGACGGGAATGGCGCTTCGTAAGCGGCAAGCTCGGCCTTTGACAGTGTGCGCTCGGTACCTAGCTGAACAATACGGCCAACTGGAAACCAGGGGCTATGGGTTGCAAAGGCTTTCCAGAGTGTAAAGGCGGCCGGGGCCCGGTTTTCACCAGTAGGCAGCATGCCATTGCCAACGAATATGCGGCTGAAACGGTGGGGGTGTTCTGCCGCCAGGCGTAATCCAAGCAAAGACCCCCAGTTCTGACACACCAACGTAATATTTCTGAGGTTCAGAGTTTCCAGCCAGGTGGTTAGCCAGGCCATATGCTGATCGTAACTGTAATCTTCGCTGTTGGCGGGTTTGTCAGATTTACCAAAGCCAATGAGATCCGGAGCCAGCACCCGGTGCTCCGCCTCGGCGACCAGCGGAATCATGTGCCGGTACAGATACGACCACGAAGGTTCGCCGTGCAGCATAAGCACTGGTGCAGCGTTCTCCGGGCCTTCATCGACATAATGCATTCGAAGGCCGGGTGCTGCATCCAGATAATGCGGGGCAAAAGGGTAGTCCGGTAGCCCAGTAAAGCGGGCCTCATCGGTTCTTAAAATACGCATGCCATCGACTGTCCTGACTGATAGGGTGCGTGATTGTCAGTTGTGACCGGATACCGGTACCTCGCTGAGTCAATCGTCAGGTATCAGGATAAAGCAGATGGAGATTTTGTGTGTTTGAGTTGCGTAACAGAGCGTGACAATTCAAAGTGAAAATGCGTGTTTGACGGAATTTGACAGAATCAGCTGCCTGAATCTGTCAGAGGGCGGCGGTTAGAGCGTTTGTCTTCCCAGTCCAGCTCACTGGGGTTATACCAGCCGATGGCGTCCAGCACCTTTTCACGCGTGGCAACGGACAAAGTCGGCCATAGCTCCTGGAATCCGCTGAGCCCCAGTTCCCGTTGTTTTTGTTGTTTGCTCTGAAGCCGGTTGATAATCTGCGGCAAATGCAGTGCTTCGCCCAGTTGCCCCGGTATCAGAACTTCCTGGCCCAGCACCTTGCGGCGGTGGGTTCGTGAGGCTAATACTCTTCGCAGTTCGCTGGCGGCATCCAGTGCGGTTTCTTCGGTAAAGGTTTCGAGTTCCACCAACATGCCCTGTTTCATGGCTGGTTAATTAAGCAAAGGCTCCATCACTATACCCTGAACCAGCGCAAGGTGGCCACGGCTCCATGTTAAGCTACTGTCATGCCGTGAGTGACCTGTCAGGCGGGGTTATGGCATCCATTCAATCAGGAAGTTGCAGCACTATGTACGGAAAACTTGAGACACGGACTTTTCTTGCGATGCTGGTGGGGGTTTCCCTGGCGTTCGTACTTCTGATGAAGCCCTTTTTCGGGCCTATCTTCTGGGCGATAGCCATTGCTCTTATTTTTTATCCCTTCCAGAGGTTACTGATTCGGAAGCTGGGCGACCGCCCGAATATGAATGCCCTGATTACCCTGGTTGTGTGCATGGTGATCGTGGTGATCCCCATTCTTGCCCTGGTGACCTCACTGGTTGCTGAGGGGGTGTCGTTGTACCAGCAGGTTCAGAGCGGTGAGGTTCGCCCTGGCGAGTACATAGATCAGGTTAACAAGTCATTCCCGGCCATACAGGCGTTTTTGGCGCAGTTTGATATCAGTTTTGCGGAACTGAGGGACCGGGCCGTCAGCCTGTTTGTCGGAGGGAGTCAGTTTCTGGGCAAGCAGGCGCTGGGTGTTGGCCAGAACACGTTTCAGTTTTTTCTAGGCCTTGCCCTGATGCTGTACCTTGCGTTTTTCCTGCTACGCGATGGCAGCAAACTGGTCGAGCTTATTATTCATGCTCTGCCGCTGGGCGATGAGCGCGAGCGCCTGTTGTTTGCCAAATTTGCCGAAGTAACCCGGGCCACGGTAAAGGGAAACCTGCTGATTGCCATTATTCAGGGGGCTCTTGGCGGCCTTATTTTTTGGGTACTGGGCCTTAAAGGTGCTGTGTTGTGGGGGGTGGTGATGGCAATTGTTTCGCTTATCCCCGCGGTAGGGGCGGCGCTGGTCTGGGTGCCGGCGGCCATTTATCTGGCGGCAGTGGGCGATGTGACCGATGCCGTAATACTGACGGCTTTCGGGGTACTGGTTATCGGGCTGGCAGATAACCTGTTGCGCCCGCTGTTGGTGGGAAGAGATACCAAGTTGCCGGACTACATTGTTCTGTTGTCGACGCTGGGCGGTATTGCCATGTTCGGTGTGAACGGGTTCGTTATGGGGCCACTTGTCGCCGCACTGTTTATATCTGTCTGGGGTATTTTTATTCGTGAGTTTGGCGAGCATGCCCAGGTTTTGACTTCATCAGATAATGTGAAATCTGACGAAGATTGTGATGCCGGTTGAGGCGATTTGCGGCTAAAGTATGATAGGCTTTTTACTGTTTGCCCCAGCTTGTGGAGATAGGCACCACATATTAAGAGTCAGGTATCGGTGAGATATCACGAGTATACAGGTGAGTAGTATGAGAAAACTGACCAGCCCTCTGGGCCGTTTTGTAATTGCCGCCGGAGCTGCGTTCATGCTGGGGCTGGCCCCTGCAGCTTTTGCCGATGAAACCGTAGCCCTTAAAAACGCTCTGTATGGGGCTGGCTACAATATTACCAATGTCAGCCCGCGAATGGATGATTCGACCCGCGCGGCACTTACAAAGTTTCAGAAAGATCACGGTTTACAGGCAACCGGGATTATTGATGAAGAGACCAAGAAAGCCCTGGGTATGATTTCTGTAAAAGTGGCGGCTGCTGCCACTCCGTCAACGCCAGCCAAGGCCAGTACGCCCGCGAAAACAAAAGTGGCTGCTCCGGTAAAGGAAGAAAAGCCGGCTGAAGACGACGTTGTTGAAGAAGAGGACGATGGTGGCTGGTCACTCTGGTAAGCCCGTGCTGATTCAAGCTCCGGAAAAGGCCCGCGTGGATAACACAGCGGGCCTTTTTTTATACTAGAGGGCTGCCAGTTGTCGCGTCAGTCAAGCAGGGTTAAATCCCGGACGGCTCCTTTATCCGCGCTGGTGGCCAGCAAAGCGTAAGCCTTCAGGGCGGCAGAAACTTTACGCTCCCGCGTTATGTCTGGTTGCCAGCCCTTCGCATCACGGGCTTCCCGACGACGGTCCAGCTCGTGCTGGTCCAGTTCTACGTTGATCGTGCGGTTGGGAATGTCGATACAAATACGATCGCCGTCATCAATCAGCCCGATTGCGCCTCCGGCGGCGGCTTCTGGCGACGCATGGCCTATGGACAGGCCAGATGTTCCCCCCGAAAACCGGCCATCTGTGAGCAGGGCGCACTCCTTGCCGAGGCCCTTGGACTTCAGATAGCTGGTCGGATACAGCATTTCCTGCATGCCTGGCCCGCCACGGGGGCCTTCGTAACGAATGATGACAACATCGCCGGATTTAACCTCATCTTCGAGAATGCCGGCCACCGCTGAGTCCTGGCTTTCATAGACTTTGGCCTTGCCCTCAAACACATAAATGCTTTCATCGACACCTGCAGTTTTCACAACACAGCCGTCAAGGGCAATATTGCCGTAGAGCACCGCCAGCCCACCCTCGGAAGAGTAGGCGTGCTCAACCGAGCGAATGCATCCGGTTTCCCGGTCTCCATCCAGGGTTGGCCAGCGGGTACTCTGGCTAAATGCCGTCTGGGTTGGGATTCCGGCGGGCCCGGCTTTGTAAAATTTCACTACCTCCGGGTCCGATGAACGCATGATGTCCCAGATTTCGAGCGCCTCATTCATGGTTTCACTGTGTACCGTAGGCAGGCTGCTATCTATCAGGCCGCCGCGCTCGAGTTCGCCCAGTATGGCCATGATGCCACCGGCACGGTGTACATCTTCCATGTGATATTTGGGGGAGTTCGGGGCCACCTTGCATAGTTGTGGCACTTTTCGGGAAAGCTCGTCGATTTCGCTCAGGGTAAACGGAACCCCGCCTTCCTGGGCCGCGGCAAGCAGGTGCAGGATGGTATTGGTGGAG
>CAYUTG010000004.1:35415-38175 GCA_964447555.1 uncultured Marinobacter sp. | reverse complement strand
CGGGTGTGGTCAGTCACTGCAAGCACCCCTGTCTGGCCAGTGCTTCAGCCGCTGAGACACTGGCGATTATTGTTTGTTTTTATTGCCGTGCACCGCACTGTGTGCCTGATTGAGTAAAGACGGCGAACCGTGATTTTGTCAAGTCAGGCCACAGGCGGGTCCGTAAGTTTCGACAGTTTTGCTTACTCGCTGGCGGGCCGCTCAACCACCTTTCGCTTACCCTTGGCGCAGCGGGACAGTGCTTTCAGGCCTTCGCCTTCAAAAGCATCCACCCGGATAACATCGTAAAGTGCGGTGAGGGCTTCCTGAAGCTTGTCGCACTCGTCAGCTTTAACGATCCCTTCTGCACAGGCCCAGTCCACCAGCTCTTTCCGCTGGTGGCCCATCAGCAGGGCAATGCCATCCAACTCGTCTTCATCCCGGTTGCGGATAGCGTCGTGCAGGCGGCTGCGCATTCCGGCGGTTTCATTCGCCAGTTTGTAGGCGTTAAGCACGCGCCCCAACGGGTCGTCCGGGTGCTCGGTAATATAGGCTCCCCGGCTGATGCGTTGCCGCACCGGGGCATCCTTAACGATGGTGCTCGCAATCTGTGTTCCGAGTGTGTCATCGGGTCCGTTCAGACCAGTGGCGCCAAGCGGGAAGACCAGCAGGCGTAAGGGCCAGCGCAGCGCCCGCACGGGGAAGTTGATAATGGCTTCACGCATGGAGCCCTGCAAATCCCGCAGGCAGGTTTGCAGACACCACTCGACCAGCGGGCGCTGGTCGTCCGGGTAGCCTTCCTCATGCCATTGTTTGATCACAGCGGTGGCGTAGTAGAGTTGCGTCAGGCAGTCGGCCATGCGGCCAGACAAGCGCTGGCGGGCTTTCAGGCCGCCGCCTACGGACAGCAGAGTAACGTCTGTCATCAGCGCAAATGCCGCCGAAAACCGGGCCAGTTGCCGGTAGCTGGCTTGAATATTTCCCTGCCGCGGTACAGATTCCAGGTAACCTTTGGTCAGCGCCAGCAAGAAGGCGCGCATGGCGTTGCGCGTGGTGTGGGCCAGGTGCCGGTAGAAAATACCGTCGAATTTCTTAACGGCTTCGTTCTGATCGTCCATGCCGGCGGCTTCAATTTCATCCACAATGAACGGATGGCAGCGTATGGCACCCTGGCCGAACACCATCAGGCTGCGGGTCAGAATGTTGGCGCCTTCCACCGTGATGCCAATAGGTACAGCCTGATAGGCCCGGGCAAGGAAGTTGCGTGGGCCGGTAATCACACCCCGGCCGGCCACCACATCCATGGCGTGATTGATGACTTCCCGCATGAGATTGGTGTTGTGATATTTCAGCAGGGCTGACGGCACGGCTGGCCGAACGCCTCTGTCGAGCATGCCAGAGGTCAGCAGGCGGGCAGCATCCATCATGTACGTATAGCCGGCAATGGGCTCCAGAGCTTCCTGAACCCCCTCGAACTGGCTGATGGAGCGGCCAAACTGCTCACGTGTATACGAGTAGGAGCCCGTTGCCAGGCTGGCAACCTTACCTGCGCCCGTGGCCAGCGCCGGCAAAGAAATGGAACGGCCGATAGACAGGCACTCCAGCAGCATGGTCCAGCCCTTGCCGAGCATGTCCTGGCCGCCGATGACCTGCTCCATGGGGATGAACACGTCATTACCCCAGGTTGGCCCGTTCATGAACACGGTATTCATTGGCAGGTGGCGTGCGCCGGCGTGTACACCTTCGGTTTCACGGGGCACCAGCACACAGGTGACACCAATTTCTTCTTCATCACTGAGAAGCTTGTCCGGATCATACACTTTGATGGCCAGGCCAATCAGTGTGGCGACCGGTGCCAGGGTGATATAGCGCTTGTTCCAGGTAACTTTCAGGCCAAGCACTTCTTTGCCTTCCCATTCACCTTTGCACACGATGCCCTTATCCGGAATGGCACCGGCATCGGACCCGGCTACCGGTGAGGTGAGGGCAAAGCAGGGAATGTCTTCCCCACTGGCCAGGCGAGGCAGGTAATGTTGTTTTTGCGCATCCGTGCCGTAATGGGTAAGCAACTCTCCCGGCCCGAGGGAATTAGGCACCATAACCGTCACCGCCGCCGACACGCTGCGCGTTGACAGCTTCATCACAATTTCAGAGTGCGCGGTGTTGGAAAAGCCCAGCCCGCCTGCGTCTTTGGAGATAACCAGCCCGAAGAAGCCTTTATCCCGGATAAATTTCCAAACCTTCTCCGGTAAATCGTAGTGTTCCTGCGTAATTTTCCAGTCATCCAGCATGGCGCACAGCTTTTCCACCGGGCCATCAATAAATGCCTGTTCTTCGTCAGAAAGTTTTGCGGCTTTGCTGTTCAACAGGTTGTTCCATTCCGGCTGGCCGGAAAACAATTCGCCGTCCCAGTCGACCGAGCCGGATTTCAGGGCTTCTGATTCGGTATCTGAAAGCTTGGGTAGCCGCCCGCGCACCCAGCCAAGCAGGGGCTGGCTGAGTTTGTGAAGGCGCAGTTCGCCGGGTAATACCAGAATTAATGCGAGAGCCAGTAGCAGGCCGCCGAACAGCACGCTCACCAGGTGCCATTCGTCCAGGAACAAACCGACCACTGTGGCTATGGCCATTATTACGGCAGCGGCGTTTCCACCAATACCAAGATAGATCAACACCAGTGCACTGATCAGCAAAAGCAGGACACTCATGGGCAGACCTCCTTATCATGAATGAAATCAACCAAATTCACCGTTAACCTTCGGCCAAAGACTGCCGGGTTGCAAG
>CAYUTG010000004.1:17715-35315 GCA_964447555.1 uncultured Marinobacter sp. | reverse complement strand
CCCGGCACAGGCACACCACCAAGGTTCACCGCCAGGCCGGCAATACTGGCGAATACAATCGGTAGTTTTAAACGCTGGATAAAGGAGGTGTGTGGGTCCAGCATGTACAGGCCCACGGAAAAGTGCAGCAGCATTTCAACGATAAAAAGCACAATCGCCGCGGGCAGTGCTTCCTGGCCAAACGCGAGCACCATAACCGGCAGCCCCATGTTGCCGGAATTATTGAACATCATGGGTGGCAGAAAAGTCTTCACATTCAGTTTCAGCACTTTTGCCAGCGGATAAAGCACAATGCCGGAACCAAGTATGACAACGGTTGCCGCCAGGGCCAGGTAACCATAATCCTGCAGGGGGGCTTTCTGGTCGGCCAGTACTGCAAACACCAGCATGGGAACAAACAGTTCCATGTTCAGCACATTCAGGCCCTGAATGTCGGGCGTTCGGTAACGGCCGTACAAGGTGCCACAGCCAGCAATCAGGAAAACCGGCAACATCGTGGACAGGATCTGGCCAATCATTTAAAGCTCCGAAAAAGAATTCGTGAATCAGGGTCGGGAATTATAGCCAAACCGTTAGGTTCGCAAGTATTGCTTTCCCGGCGCAAGAACTATTCGCAAACCTTCGACCAAAGCCCAAGGCTGGCCGGGTGGCGGTTTTCTGAAATATCACGGTTGCGATGGCCGCAGGTGGCCGCCACAATAACTTCTGCCCCTTTGGTTCAGTCCGCCATGGAGATTGTTGTGACCACTCTGTTTGATCTGCCCGTATCCCGTGAACAGACTCATGCCGTTAAATTTGATGCCCGGAAAAAGGTCTTCGGACGAGAGGATGTTATCCCGGTCTGGGTGGCAGATCTTGATTTCCCGGCGCCCGAAGCCATTACCCGGGCGCTTGCCGAGCGGGCTGCTCACCCGGTGTATGGCTACACCCTGTTTCCTGAAAGTCTGTACCAGGCCACGATAGACTGGTTTCAGGCCCGGCACGGCTGGGCTATTGAACGGGACTGGCTGCTGATGGCCCCGGGGGTTGTGCCCTCGCTGCACGCCGCGTGTATGGCCTACGCGGAACCGGGTGAGGGTGTGATTATTCAGCCTCCGGTGTATCCGCCGTTTTTCAGTTCCGTACGGCAGAGTGGGCGGGAGGTGATTGAGAACCCACTCGTTCAGGACGCCTCGTCAGGCCGCTACTCTATGGACCTTGACCACCTGGAAACCTGTGCAGCCCGCCCGGACAGCCGTATTCTCATGCTGTGCTCCCCACACAATCCGGTCGGCCGGATCTGGTCAGAACAGGAACTGCAGGCGGTTCTGGATATCGCCCGCAGGCATAAGCTGGTGGTGCTGTCTGATGAGATTCACTGTGATCTTACTTTTGACGATACGCCCGGCCATACCATGCTGGCGCGCCTCGCTGGCCCGGATGATGCGATCGTAACCGCCATTGCGCCAAGTAAAAGCTTCAACATTCCCGGCCTGGGGCTGTCTGCCCTGGTCATTCCGGATGCCGGCCGCCGGAAGGCCATAAAAAGCGTGTTTGAGTCTTTGCATGTGCCCCAGTGCAATCCGTTCAGTGTTGCCGGCTTTGAAGCCGGTTACCGTGAGGGCGGTACCTGGCTGGATGAGCTGATGGCGTATCTGAAGGGAAACCGTGATTACGTGCTGGATCAGATCAGCCAGCGACTGCCGGGGATTTCCGCTGTTGCTCAGGAGGCCACCTACCTGATGTGGCTGGACTGCCGGCAACTGGCGATGACCGATGCCGGGCTTGCCCGGTTTTTTGTGCAGGAGGCCGGTGTGGGCATGAACCCGGGCATTTCCTTTGGCGCACCGGGCAGTGGTTTTATGCGCCTGAATATTGGCTGCCCCCGCTCTGTGCTGGCCGATGTGTTGGCCAGAATTGAGGCAGCGCTTACCCGCTAGTGATTATTCCCGGAACGGAGCGTTCATTTTCATCGAGCAATGGTCGGGTACCAGTTGCCAGCTGGGTGGTTCCACACTACCCGGCATATCACCCTTGGTTGAGTGAATAGCCTGCCATACCTTGCCACCATGGGTGGCCAGTTCGTTGCGCTCGTATTTATGGAGGAAGCGCCAGGGTTCCGGGGTGGTGCACAGGCCGGATGCTGAGTCAGAACGCTTGCCACTGCCGGTATCTGCCCCCGGCTGTGTGCCCTCGACCGAACCCGGATCGGCTACTTTCGGGGCATTTTCCTCCCGTTTTTCTTCAGCTTTCTTATCGCATTGAGGTACTTCGTTCAGGGTTCTCCAGTGGAAGGTGATTCCTGGCTCGCCATCCACGTTCAGGTCTCTGGCTTCGTACCAGTGGTCTTTATAAAACACCACAGAACCCTGGGTGTAGGACTTGTCTTTAACCCATGCGGAAGCTTCCGGGTCGCAGGGTTGAGCCTGTACGCCCGGGGAGAATAGCAGGCTTGCCAGCACCGAAAACAATGCGATCAGAATAAAGCGTTGGCGAAAGAGGGTGTCAGGCACAGAAGTCTCCTTTGTCAGGCTGTTGTATGGCGATCAGGCAGGGGCCGGCCAACACGGGTGGCTAATAATAACCCGGCAAGAATCAGCAGCCCACCAATCACATGGAACGGGCTCAGTGATTCTCCCAGAAATATAATGGCCAGTACCGAGGCGAATACCGGCATCAGGTACATAAAAATAGCGGCTTTGGCCGGGCCAACCCTGTGCACACCATGGTTCCAGAAGGCATAAGCCAGGATGCCGGGAAACACCGCAAAATAAAGCAGGGGAGAGATGGTCTGGCGAGATACATCAAAGCCGCCACTGAAGAACAGCACATCCGCCAGATAGACCGGCAGAATAACCAGTGTGCCCAGTAGTATCTGTGCGGTCAGGAACGTCAGTGCAGGCAAGGGGACCGCCTGCCGCCGCAACTGTACCGAAAACAGGCCCCAGCAAAATACCGCACCAACCATAATCAGATCTCCGGCCTGCGCCCGCAGGCTAGTAAGCACGGACAGATCGCCCCGGGCCACCACGATGACAATGCCCAGCGCCGCCAGGGCAATGCCTGCTGCCTGAACAGGGCGTGTACGGTCACCTAGCATAAGCCAGGCCAGCAGCGCGACAAAAACCGGAATGGTGGCATTTATCAGGGCAATATTGGTGGCTGTCGTGGTTATGGCAGCAAAATACAGCAGCGTGTTGAAGGTGCTGACACTGAGAATAGCCAGTATCAGCATGGCCCCGATGCGCTCACGAATAATCCGGCGGTGCCGCCAGACACCGGGCAGCCCGAAGGGTATCAGAATGGCCAACGCAAGCGCCCAGCGCCAGAACGCCATGGACAGTGGTGGAATGGTGGCTACGGTGCCCCTGGCCACCACGGCATTGCCAGCCCAGAACAGCGGCGTCAGCACCAGCCCGGCATAGGCGGAGGCTTCCGCTACATTGAAACCGGATGTTGAAAATAAACGGGCCTTCAAGATGTATGCTCCAGTGGGCAGTGCAGTCTGAATCGCGCAGCATACCGGATTATAGTGCTGCTTGCGTGTCAGTAAATTTTACACATGCGAAATAACGGATTAATTAAAAGTATATAGTCGGCTGAATTAACGAAGATTTATTATTATGGCTCGATGTTTGCTTATATTCAGGAGCAATTTTCATATTATGGATAATACAGGAAAAGAATTATGTCTCGCATGTATGTAATGGCTGTCTGCATGGTGGCGGCATTTGTTTCGTCAATGGCTAACGCCGCATTGATTTCTGCTGACTATCAGGTGAACCATCTGGAAACCGATCCTGGCCTGGTTGTTAACACAGGCGATATCGCCGCAAATCCGTTCTCATTCAACATGAACGAAGGCGATAGTCTGACTTTCGATCTGTTCAGAATCTGGACAAATGAAAATTCTGTTGGTGGTGACGACACATCAGCAAAGCCTATTTCCGTTGATTTCAACTTTACCTCGCCAGAGCTGATGAATGGTGCTGTAGGCGGTAATACAAACGGTTGGACGAGCGGTTTTACGGGCTTCTATCAGGGTGGCGAACTGACCTGGAATGGGGCGGTTGAGCTTACATACGGTGCGCTGAATGATGGCCTGATCCGCATTTCTCTGTCCGATGAAACGTTCAACAGTGGCCACTGGTGGGGCACTCACGAAGGTGAGAAATACGGTGCCAATGTTCAGGCAACCATTAACTTTGTTCGTGAAGCAACCGCCGCTTCCGTCCCCGAGCCAGGCACACTTGCGCTTCTGGGGCTGGGCCTGGCTGGTCTGGGGCTGAGAAGAGCCCGCAAAGCTGCCTGATAATCGGCGAATTATCCTGGCGTTGAAGAACCCGGCTCAGGCCGGGTTTTTTATTCCTCTGGCACTTCTGCCTCGGTGCCCATGTGGTAGGCTGCAAAGCCGGCCATCACCACCTGATCGACCGCCATGCCGATAATCCGGCCTTTGCTTCTGGCCCGGATCGGGTATTGGGCATTGGTGATAGGGTCTGCTACATAGCCCAGAATTTCGCCCTCAGATACCTCGGCTCCCAGTTCAACATTGCTGAACAGAATGCCGCCGTGCTCCACACGAACCCAGTTAGAATCGTAATACACGGGCTCCGGGCTACCCCAGACAAACATGCGGGAAATCATGCCTTCTTTTTCCATCAGGCTGGTCAGGCTGTTTACCCCGGCTTCAATCTGATGCTCCTGAATGCGGTGAGACTCTCCGGCTTCAAGGGTCACAGTTCGAATGCCGGCAGCAACGGCCGCACTGCGTAACATGCCAGGCGATCCGGTGCTGTGTACCACCGCCATGCGATCAAAGCCCTTGGTAAATCGGGCAACGGCCGGGTTGTTCATATCGGCCCTCAACTGGGGCAGGTTGGTACGTTTGAGCGACCCGGTGTGAATATCCACCAGCATATCGCAATGCCGGATAATGTTTTCAAATAAGGAATACGCAATCCGGTCTGCCAGGCTGCCATCTGCGCGGCCAGGAAAATGTCGGTTCAGGTCGCGCCGGTCCGGAAGGTAACGGCTGCCCTGCTGAAACCCCGGCAGGTTAACGATAGGAACACCTACCACCCGGCCAGAAAGTTTCTCTGGGTCCAGGTCGTACATAGTGCGGCGAATAATTTCAATGCCATTCAGCTCATCACCATGAACGGCCGCTGTCAGGCACAGGGTCGGGCCTGCCTTCGCGCCATTAACAACCAGAACGGGGGTTGGCTGAGAGAGGCCGGCAATCTGGATGCCCGGAGTCCAGGCAAGGCGGGTAGAAGTGCCCGGCAACACCTTGTTTCCCAGCAGTGTGAAACTGGTGACCGGCTCTTCCACTGCCGGGGCTGGCTCCGAGGCCGTGTCTTCGTTGCCGGCAGCAGGCTCACTCGGTTCTGGTGGGGCGGGCTCTTCGGCTGAGTCCGCGGTCTGTTCTGGCGCGGGCGCCTGTACAGGCTCTGGTGGCGTGTCTGAAGTCTGCGGTGGTGGCGCAGGTTCCGGCTCTGGTACGGGGGCAACCTCTTTCAGATCAATATTCGGGGCTACTTTTGTGGCCTGCTCCACCGGTTTCCGGGCAGGCTGTGCGACACTCGGCGTCGTCTTTCCGTCGGCCTCTGGCATTGGCTCGATGGCCGGTTCCGGAGTGGCTGAAAACGCAGGGAAGGAAACACAAACCGCTGCTATTAAAGGCAGAAGCCTGTGTTGTCCTGATTTTTGAGGCCGATGAAACAGCATAATTCCTCGCAGATCGCCAAATGCACTCAAGGATAGAGGGCGTCTGGCGGTCATGAATATAACTGTGACAAAGGTTTAATGCTGTTTTCATTACCGACAGGCGCTCTCCGGGCTTTTTGTCAGGATAGACGCTTTTGTCAGGCGCGTGCGTCCTGCCGGCACAGGGTCCCTTATGGGGATAACAGCTCCTTCGGCTCTACATCATGGTCGGTGCGGGCATTGGCCAGCGGTACGCCGGATAGTCGCCGAACCAGCACATAGAACATTGGAATGAAGAAGATAGCCAGAACCGTGGCCGCCACAACACCCCCGAACACAGAGGTACCAATGGCATTCCGTGCGCCAGAGCCGGCGCCGGAACTTAGCATCAGTGGTGTTACGCCCAGACCAAAAGCCATAGAGGTCATCAGAATGGGGCGCAACCGCATTCGGGTTGCCTCCAGCGTTGCTTTCAGAAGGCTGCGCCCTTGTTTTTCCAGGCCCTGCGCGAATTCAACAATCAAAATAGCGTTTTTCGATGACAAACCAATGGTGGTTAACAGACCTACCTGGAAAAACACGTCGTTATTCAGGTCGCGGAAGTAGGCCGCCAGTACCGCACCAATAATGCCGAGCGGAACAATAAGCATGACTGAAAACGGAATGGACCAGCTTTCATACAACGCTGCGAGGCACAGAAAGACCACGATCAGTGATAGAAGGTACAAGGCCGGAGCCTGGCTGCCTGCTTCCCGCTCCTGATAAGACAGTCCCGTCCACTCGAACCCGAAACCACCGGGCAGTTCAGAGGCCAGCTGTTCCATGGTATTCATGGCATCGCCGGTACTGAGGCCCGGTGCCGCATTGCCCTGAATATTCATGGATGGCACGCCGTTGTATCGCTGCAACTGCTGTGGACCATAAGACCACTCGCCCGAGGTGAAGCTGGAAAACGGAATCATATCGCCGGCATTGCCACGGACATACCATTCGCCAATGTCTTCGGGCAGCATGCGAAAAGGCGCATCTGCCTGAACGAATACTTTTTTGATGCGCCCACGGTCGGCAAAGTCGTTGATGTAACTGGAGCCCCAGGCGACCGACAGGGTGGTGTTGATGTCTGCAAGAGACGCACCCATGGCTTTGGCTTCCTGGCGATCCACATTCAGCCGGTACTGTGGTGCATCTGGCTGGCCACTATAGCGCACCTGCGACAGCCCCGGGTTCTGGTTGGCTTTGCCAAGCAGGGTATTCCGGGCCTTCACCAGTGCATCATGGCCCTGGCCACCCCGGTCCTGAAGCTGGAAGTTGAAACCACTGGCTACTCCGAGGGCAGGAATGGCTGGCGGGTTCAGCGCAAAAATAATCGCTTCCCGTACTTGTGAAAAAGCGCCCATGGCCCGGCCGATGATGGCTTGCACCCCATCCTTTTCCAGATCCCTCTCGCTCCAGTCTTTCAGCCGCACGAATGCCAGACCGGAGTTTTGGCCACGGCCGGAAAAACTAAACCCGGCAACGGTAAACATGGATTCAACAGCCCGGGCTTCGTCTTCCAGAAAGTGCTTTTCCATCTTTTTAAGCACGTCAATGGTCTGCTCCTGAGTAGAGCCGGTGGGCAGTTGTACCTGGGCCAGCAGAATGCCCTGGTCTTCTTCGGGCAGGAATGACGATGGCAGGCGCATAAAGGTGAAGGCAAGTACACCGGTAATCAGGCCATACAGTAGCAGGTGGCGCCCCCAGCGGCTGATAATTCTGGCTACCCGGTTCTCGTAGGAACCCGTCACCCGCTCAAAGCTGCGGTTGAACCAGCCAAAGAACCCACCTTTGGTCTGGTGGTCGCCCTTATGGGGCTTGAGCATTGTGGCACAGAGCGCCGGGGTGAGAATCAACGCCACCAGCACCGATAGTGCCATCGCAGAGACAATGGTAATGGAGAACTGCCGATAGATGGCCCCGGTGGACCCCGGGAAAAAAGCCATAGGTACGAATACCGCTGACAACACCAGGGCAATACCGACCAGGGCACCGGTGATCTGGCCCATGGATTTCCGGGTCGCCTCCAGCGGCGATAAACCTTCTTCTGCCATCACCCGTTCGACGTTTTCCACCACCACTATGGCATCGTCCACCAGCAAACCGATGGCGAGTACCATGCCGAACATGGTGAGCGTGTTCACGGTAAAGCCGAATGCGTACAGCAGGCCAAAGGTGCCTAGCAGAACAACGGGTACGGCGATGGTGGGTATGAGTGTTGCCCGGAAGTTCTGAAGGAACAGATACATCACCAGAAACACCAGCGCGATACCCTCAAACAGGGTTTTCACCACCTCCATGATAGACAACTGAACAAACGGGGTGGTGTCGTAGGGGTAGGCGATTTCCAGTCCATCGGGGAAGTATTCGCTTAATTCGTCGAGACGCGCCCGCACCCGGCTGGCCGTATCCAGCGCGTTGGCGCCAGAGGCCAGATTGATACCCAGGCCAGAGGCCGCCTTGCCATTAAACCGGCCTTTGGTTGAGTAGTTCTCCGAGCCGAGTTCAATTCTTGCAACGTCTGCAAGGCGCACTTTGGAACCATCCCGCGTGACCTTCAGCAGAATCTGACCGAATTCTTCCGGTGTTTCCAACAGCGTTTGCACCATGATGGAGGCATTGAGCTGCTGGTCTTCAATAGAGGGTGTACCACCAAGCTGGCCACCGGCCACCTGGTTATTCTGCACCTTGATGGCTGATGTCACATCCGCTGGTGTCAGGCCATACTCGTTCAGCCGGTTTGGGTTCAGCCACACACGCATGGCGTATTGCGAGCCAAAGAGCTGGGTTTGCCCCACGCCCTGGGTACGGGCAATCGGGTCCTGTATGTTGGCACCCACATAATCGGCAATATCCGCCCGGGACATGCTGCCGTCTTCGGAAGTAAAGGCCACTACCATCAAAAAGCTGTCGGACGATTTGGTGACCTGAACACCCTGTTGTTGCACCACCTGGGGCAGGCGCGGCGTAGCCAGTTGCAGTTTGTTCTGTACCTGTACCTGGGCAATATCCGGATCGGTGCCGGAGGCAAAGGTCAGGGTGATCTGGGCGGTGCCGGAGGCATCACTGGATGACGACATATACAGCAAATTATCAATGCCGTTCATCTGCTGTTCGATCACCTGGGTGACCGAGTCTTCCACGGCCTCAGATGAGGCCCCCGGGTAGCGGGCAGAAATGGTCACTTCCGGCGGGGCGACGGTGGGGTATTGCTCAACGGGCAGGCTGTAAATCGCCAGACCACCGGCCATCATGATAATAATGGCAATAACCCAGGCAAAAATGGGGCGGTCAATAAAAAAATGAGCCATGGAAATTAACCCCGGTCCGCGGTTTCTGGAGAGTGGGCTGTATCAGCAACGTTTTCGTTGAGGTTTACCGGAGTGACTGCCACGCCATTACGAATTTTCTGAAGGCCGTCTATAACCAGGCGGTCTCCCTCTTTCAGGTTATTACTGAGTAACCACTTGCTGCCAACGGCTTTACGGGGAACCACTGTGCGCTTCTCAACCGTGTTGTCATCGTTGATGATAAATACAGTGGCTTTGCCTCCAGGCTCGCGGGTGACGGCTTTTTGCGGCACCAGAACGGCGTTTGTCTGTTCTGCCTGTGGCAACCGGGCGCGGACAAACATGCCTGGCAACAGTGATTCATCAGGATTGGGGAAGACCGCCCGAAGGGTGACGGAGCCGGTGGTTTCATCAACTGAAAATTCCGAGAACTGGAGTGTGCCGGAATGTGGGAATAAAGAGCCGTCTCTTTGCTCCAGACGCACTTTTGCTTCATTTTCACCCAGTGTTTGCAGCTTACCGCTGGCCAGTGCTGTGCGCAGGCGTTGCAGTTCATCAAACGATTGGGATAAATCCACATAAATGGGGTCAAGCTGGCGAATGGTGGCCAGAGCCGCGCCCTGATTGGCTGTGACCAGCGCGCCTTCGGTCATGGCTGAGCGCCCGATGCGACCATTAATCGGTGCTTTAATCCGGGTGTAATCCAGATTGATTTTAGCGGTTTCCAGTGCGGCGTTGGCTGCTGCCACCCGGGCTTTGCTCGCATTAAAGGCCGCTCTGGCTTCATCCAGCTTTTGCTGGCTGACGGCGCCGGTCTTGATCAGCCTTTCATAACGGGTTGCTGTCAGGCGGGTAGATTCTACAGAAGCCCGGGCATTTTCCAGGTCGGCCCTGGCGCTTGCCAGAGCTGCCTGATACAGCTTGTCGTCTATCTGGTAGAGCGCCTGCCCGGCTTTGACCGTGGCCCCTTCGTCAAACAGTCTTGCTTTGATAATACCGGTGATCTGTGGGCGTACTTCGGCCACCTGATAAGGGCTGGTTCGCCCGGACAGCTCATTGGTCAGTGTAAACGGCTGTTCATGAACCGTAATAAAGCCCACACTGGCTGGCGGAGGCTGATGGCCGACGCCTGGCGCTGGCTGGCCACACGCGGTCAGTACGGCTGACAGTGCCAGCACTATGAGTCTGGATTGCGTAAAATAGCGCATGAGTAACCTCGGTCGGAAACAGGGTATGCCCGGTTGCTGTATCAGATATGACGCGCAGAAAAGGACAATTATCGAAAGCGCTATGATACATACATGCACGAATGTATGTATAGTAAGAAATACGATATTTATAAATATTTGCAGGAATTGTCATGGCCAGACGTACCAAAGAAGACGCTCTGAAAACCCGTGAATCATTGATTGAAGCGGCAGAGAAGGTGTTCCACAGGCGTGGCGTATCCCGGACATCACTCAACGACATAGCCGAAGAGGCCGGTGTAACCCGGGGCGCCATCTACTGGCACTTCAAAAACAAGCATGATGTTTTTGAAGCCATGATCGAGCGGTTGAAAACACCGCTGGAGCTTCTTCATGAGGCGATTGAGCACCCCGATGAACCCGATCCCCTGGGCCGCTTCCGGGATTTACTGGTGTATCTGATGACGCAGATTGCGGTGGACCCGCGCCGGCGCCGGGTTTATGAAATTGTGTTTCTGAAGTGTGAGCTGGTTGAGGAAAACGAGCCCATGGGCACACGCCACCGGCAGGCTTTCATGGATGGGTCAAAGCGAATGCGGCTGGCGCTGGAGAAGTCGAAAGAGCGGGGGCAGATACCTCAGGATGTCGACGTTGATCAGGCGATTGTTCAGTTACATGTGCAACTGACGGGTATTATCTACCTGTGGCTGCTACTGCCCGATGTCTTTGATTACGAACACCGGGCTGAGCAGGTTATTGACTGTTATATGCATTCCCTGCAGCAGGGGTTTTCCGGCGGCATGAAACAGGCGGCAGAGTAGTTAGGTGCCGCTATGTCTGATCGGTCGTATGCCAGAGCCCCTCGGTTTCACGGGCCCGGCCATCGGCCTGCAGTTTCAGTAAGTGGGCAAGAGCTGAACGGGCGGCAACGCCATGAAGTGCAGCCGGCACATCGTTATAAATTTCGGCGGTAAGCTCTTTCAGGCTTGCGGGAGCCTGCTGCTCCAGTGCCCTCACAACTTTGTATTCCCGCGATAAACGGTGGGTAATCAGGTAATCCACAACCGCCTCTGGCTGGCCCATCAAAAAGCCGTGGCCAGGCGCAATATACCGGATGGGCTCTGCCAGCAAGTCATACAAAGACTCGAGATACGCTTTCATATCCCCGTCTGGCGGATTGATCACCACCGTTGAGCCCTGCATGATGTGATCACCAGAAAACAGCAGTTCCTGATCTTCCAGCAAAAAGCAAAGATGGTTGGAAGCATGCCCCGGTGTGTGAATCACCTTCAGCCGCCCCGCATCTGTATCAATCACGTCTCTGTGAGCCGGCTGTGTGTCTGGCGTAAATGAGGTGTCCTGGGCGGCCCCGTCCGGAGCCGCCTGCCCCAGAACCTCGCAGTTGGTTGCCCGTTTGAGGGGCGCCGTGCCGGGGGAGTGGTCCAGATGTGTGTGCGTTACCAGCACCCGGTCAATGTGGCCGCCAGTCAACTCCAGAATACGGTCCGTATGGGCCTGGTGGTCTGGCCCGGGATCAATCACCGTAAACCGCTCGTGGCCAATAAGGTAGGTGTTGGTGCCAGGGCCGGTCATCATCCCCGGATTGGGCGCCGTCAGCCGTATAACACCGGCTGCCACCTCCACGGCCTGGCCCGGAATGATTTCTGCGCTGACAGAGCCTTCGCCTTCCGGGTCCAGCTTCGCAGCTTCATCATAGGCCGGCGCACCCGGCTCCAGCATAACGGGTTTACCTTTTCTGAGCGCAGGCCAGGCTTTGTCCGGGTATGGGTCAGGCGGATTGGCGTGGGCATATCGCATCAACGCGTCGGTGTTGTCAAAATCTGCCAGTATCCGCAGGGTCCGAAGGGTTGGCAGGCCCAGCAGGCGCCGGCCATGCCGGTGATCATCCAGCGCCTGTGCCGGGGTTATCCACAGGTGGTCGATGGTTTCATGCCCGTCGTGGCTGGCCGTTTGATGGGATGGCGCGGTAGCAACAAAGAACCGGGCATCGAAACGGCGGGGCAAACCCGGTGGTGTGGTCCAGCGGCTGAGGTAGGCCAGCCGGTCCAGTGGAATGGACAGGCCGTGCTGGTGGCACAGATCGCCCAGGGTCAGTTCGCCATTAAACACCGCTGTCCGGTCGTGGTGGGCTTTGTGGGAGCCATCAACAAGCTGCCCGTTGTCGTTTGCGGCCAGTAGAATGCCGGCCTCCTCAAAACATTCCCGCACGGCGGCCAGCATGTAATCCGTACCGCCCTGGCCCAGGCTCATAATCTGGCTGATCTTTGCATCTTCCGGCCCGGTAATATGCTGGCGGGCACTTCCCTCCTGCTCGTCCACCGCCCCGCCGGGAAATACAAAATAGCCGGGCATGAAGATCGCGTCCCAGGTGCGCTGCAGTAGCAGCACCTCAATGCCATGCGGGGTGTCCCGTGTCAGAATCAGGGTGGCAGCCGGGCGAATGTTCATACACTTCCTGTTATTTGAAGAGGTCGTCAAGGGTGCACTGTATAATAAGCAAGATAACCGAATTTACCATCAGGTGAACAGCCTGCACGAAAGGAAACATAACGTGGCCCGAATTAAACTAGCCTTTCCGGATGATGCCTTCAGCTTTGAAACCAGAATGCCCGTGCGCATCACTGATATCAATGGCGCTAACCATCTGGGTAACGATGCGCTGATCTCCATGCTCTCTGAGGCCCGTGCTCAGTTTCTGGTCAGCCATGATATTCAGGAAGCCGATCAGGACGGTACCGGGATTATCGTGACCGATCTGGCCACTATGTATCAGTCGGAGTCTTTTTTCCCCGAGATGCTGCGTTTTGAAGTGGGCGTGATGGACTTCAACAAATACGGTGGCGACTTTGTATTCCGGGTGACCAAAGCGGAGAGCGGCCAGCCAGTGGCACTGGCCAAATATGGCTTTGTGTTCTTCAACTATAAACGTCGGGAGGTTATTGCCGTTCCGGAGAGTTTCCGTTCACGGTTTGGCTGATGCCGGCCGGTGCTGAAGTTGCTTCATGCCGGTGCGGTAAAACCCGTATGCCATCGCACCGGCAAACAGATTACCCACCAGTGCGCCGCTCATAAGACCGTAAATGCCATGAATCTGGCTGCCGAGCCAGAGCAGTGGCAGAAAGCACAGAAACAGGCGCAGCGTAGACACCAGCAAGGCCCGGAGCGCCAGCCCCAGCGCATTGCATACAGAGACCATAAGCATGCACACGCCCAGCCCGCTGTAGCTGAGAGGCACACGAACCAGATAGCCAGACAAAATGGCCTGAACCTGCCCGTCACTGGTAAACAGCTCAGCCACCAGACCAGAGGCTGCCAGCCAGATCAGGCCAATCACCAGTTGCCAGACCACCACAAACCGAACTGCAATACGCACCAGTTTGCGAATTTGCTCAATGTCTCCCCGGCCGAGCAGTTTGCCAATCATAGGCGGCATAGACATGGTCAGTGCCAGCACCACCACAATGGAAAAGAATTCCAGGCGTGTGCCCAGCCCCCAGGCGGCCACGGCGACAGAGCCGAAGCCGGCAACCATGGCTGTCGCCAGCATGGCAGAAACCGGCGGCATCAACTGGCTGACCATGGCCGGCGCCATAATACTGTTCAGTTGTTTCAGAGCTTTGCCAAGGGCCAGTTCTCGCAGATCGAATCTGGCCCAGTGCCGGCGTAACAGCTTTGGATAGATCACCAGGCAACCTGTGCCAAAAGAGGTGACGGTCGCCCAGGCCGCGCCCGGCAGGCCCCAGTTGAAAACAAAAATGAAGAGTGGGTCCAGGGCGATATTGAGCAGGCTGGTGGTGATCATCATATAGCCTGGCAATTTGGTGTCGCCATGGGAGCGGCACACACTGTAACCAAAGTACAGGGCTGCGCCTGTCCAGGCCGCTATCAGCCAGGGAACCCAGTAACTGCGCACCAGTGGCAGCAAGGTGTCATCAGCCCCAAGAAGATCCATAATCTGGCTTTGCAGCAGCCACAGGCTGACACACAGCAAAAAAACCAGAGTGCCACCTACCGTAATGACCAGACCGCCAAGCCGGTGGGCGCGAAGTTCATCGCCGGCGCCCAGCGTTCGGGAAATAATGGCCGTGGTTGCGATCCCCAGGCCTACCTGCAAGCCAATAATGAGCTGTTGCATGGGCAGCGTGAAGCCCAGAGCCGCCAACGGGTCCCGGCCTAACTGGCCAATAAAGGCACTGTCGGCAAGCTGAAACGTCATCAGGGAGAGCACACCAAACAGCATGGGCCAGGTCATGGCGTAAAGCTGGCGGGGAAGGCTGGCGTTGTGGAGTGAATGGCTCACGGGTTTGGGCAGGGGCCTGGTTCAGTAGCAAGAACGGCCCGGCACAGGAGCCTGTGCCGGGCCGCTTTTTCCGGTAACCGCTTCGGCACTCAGAGTGCCTTCAGGGCTGCGTCGTAGTCTGGTTCGTTCTTGATCTCATCAACCAGTTGGCTGTGCAGAACCTTGTTGTTTTCATCCAGAACAATCACGGCGCGGGCGCACAAACCGGCCAGCGGGCCATTTTGTATGGCAACGCCATAATCTTCCTGAAATCTGTAGTTACGGAAGCTGGACAGGGTAACCACGTTGTCCAGGCCTTCAGCACCACAAAAACGCGCTGCGGCGAACGGCAGGTCTGCAGAGACAACCAGAACCACGGTGTTGTCCAGGCCAGAGGCTTTCTCGTTAAATTTACGAGTAGAGGCTGCGCATACCCCGGTGTCGATACTGGGAATGATGTTGAGAATCTTACGCTGACCCGACCACTTATCCAGTGTGATATCTTCAAGGCCACTGTTGGTCAGGGTAAATGGCTTGCCTGTGTCACCGGTGTTCGGAAAAGTACCGCTGACTTCAATAGGGTTGCCGTCCAGATTTACGGTCGTCATGGCGTATCCTTGCATTAGGTGTGTTGGTTCAGAGTGTCTAATGTACTCCTTGTTGCCCGGTCTGGACCAGACCTGGCACAAGAGACTTTTGCCCGGCTTACCGGGCGGGAGCGCTCTGAGGCTCAAAGCCTGGTGCAGGGTGGCGTTGAACAAGCGCCAGATAGCTGATCAGAGCGGCCCAGGCACAAACGGTAATGATGACTGACATTACCAGAGACGTGCCATCATGCAAGTGCCCAACCAGCAGGCCGGCACCAGCTGCCACCGCCATCTGTGCAAAACCGAACAGCGCCGAGGCCGACCCGGCTGTGCGCGGAAAGCCGGCCAGCGCGCCCGCCATGGTCTGAGGCAGCACCATCCCGGTACCCACCATAAACAACGCCTGCGGCAGAATCACCGCCCACACGCTGTAAACCTCACTCAGGGCAAGGCCGGCCATCAGACTGCCCCCGGCTGCTGCAATAGCCAGTCCGCGAACCAGAATCTGATCGGGAACCAGGGTTTTACCCAGACGAATCGCAAACAGATTACCTACGATGTAACCAGCCACTATGCAGGCGAAATACATGCCGAAATGCTCGGGAGGCACCCCGAGAAAATCAATCAGCACAAAAGACGAGCCAGAAAGAAACGCAAACAAACCAGAGAAAATAAGTGCGTTTGTCAGGGTATAACCAAGAAAGCTGATATCCGTGCCAATATGCCGATACGTGCGCAGCAAACTGCACAATTTCAATGGCTGACGATATTCCGGACGCATGGGCTCAGGAATACCGAAAGCCACCACCAGCGTCATAATCAGCGCATAACCGGCCATGGAGACAAAAATGGCCTGCCAGCCAAGGCCAGCCACCAGAAACCCGCCCAACGTAGGAGCAATCGCCGGTGCAAGCGCCATAATGCTGGCCAGAATGGCAAGAATTCTGGCGGCCTCTCTGGGCGTATAAATGTCGCGCACCGCCGCACGGCCAAGCACTGGCCCGGCAGAACCGCCAAGCGCCTGCAGGAATCGGCAGACAACCAGGGTTTCAATGTTGGTTGCCAGCGCACAGCCAACACTGGCCACTGCAAACAGTAAAAAACCGCCAATCATGATCGATTTGCGGCCAAACCGGTCCGACAGTGGGCCGCAGATCAGTTGTGCAAGAGCAAACCCCGCCATGTAAATACTCAGGGTCAGCTGAACCTGATCGGTGCCGGCGGCGAAATCACTGGCAATCTGCGGCAATGACGGCAGATACATATCCGTTGCCAGGGGGCCGAGCGCCACGGCGGCCGCAAGCAATATGGTTGTCCAGATGCTGGTTAATGTAATCATGGTGTCTCTTGGTTCGGTTAAGGCCACCCCTGAGCGGACGACCGGGCTATGAAGGGCAATTCTAGAGATGGGGGGCGCAAAAAATAACAGGGGTAGCTCTCATACAATATATGAACAATATTGATGAGTTATGATTGAAGGCCGTTGATCGACGCCGCAACATCATTTACCTGATTTCTTATCCATCGGTGTGCCGGGTCGTTCTGGTTGCGGCGGTGCCAGATCATGAGCAACGTGAAGGGTTTGAACTCAAAGGGTGCCGGCACCCATGCGAAATCACGAAGTAAGTGCTTGCTCATGCGCTCAGGAGCTGTGGCCAGCATATCAGAACCCCGAAGGAACTCCGGTAAACCTGAAAAATTGGACACCGTAACAACATTGCGGCGGGTTAAGCCCCTTGCCGAAAGCGACGTCTCCAGAGAAGGTTTTTCCCCGGAGGCAAACAGCAGTGAAATATGATCTGCGCTGAGATAGTCGGCCAGATCTTCCGGTGCCTTCCGCACGTCCGGATCATAAAACACCGCCATTCTGTCGGCCATCAACCCGCGCTGCATAATGTCCGTCGCCTCCGGAGCATGGGGCGAAATAATCAGGTCGCACACGTCTTTGCGTAATATGTCGGCGCTGGGGATACCGGCCGGAATGACCTGAAGGCGGATGCCTGGTGCCTCGCGTCGCAAAACAGACACCAGGCCGGGCAGTAACAGATCCCGCTGGTAGTCGTTAGCCGCAATGGTAAAAATAAATTCGGCCGTTGACGGCGTAAACGGCGGCCCGGACGACAGTGACTGAAGATCATCCAGAATCTGACGGATATGGGGGCCGGCCTGAATGGCGTATCGGGTGGGGGTGATGCTGCGCCCGGATTTCACAAACAGCGGGTCGCCAAGTGCTTTCCGAAGGCGGTCTAGTGTATGGCTCACGGCAGACTGGCTGACGCCAAGTTTAACCGCCGCACGGGAGACGCTGCCCTCATCAAGTACGGCTAAAAAGGTTCCCAGTGCCCGGATATCCAGATTGAATGCATCAATAGAGTTCATGGGTGGCAGTTTAGCTAAGGAAGTCGTTCCCGGACAGAACCGCTTTAAAATATAAAGCCAAGTGTGTGCTGGCTGTTACCTTGGGGGAGCAGCCCTTGGGAATGCCTTTCCAAAACCCGCTTCGGCACGTCCATGT
>CAYUTG010000004.1:15151-17705 GCA_964447555.1 uncultured Marinobacter sp. | reverse complement strand
AGAGTTCATGGGTGGCAGTTTAGCCGAGAGAGTGCACCACGAACATATCCCTTTAAAATAAACGCTAACTGCTGAACATACCTTCCAGTGCCAGAGGAGCAGCAATCAGGAACGTCTGTCCAAAACTGTGCGGAGCCATGGATGGCGGAGCTCAAGCGCCACAGGGATGTGCTTGAGCGGGTTTTGGACAGACGTTCCTGATTGCTGCGGCAATCTCCAAAGCCTGAACCACAAGCGCTGGTAATTGGCGCTAAGCTGACCGCTCCGCCAGCCAGTCTGCCATTTCCAGCCAGCTCTGCCTCGGTGCTTTACTGCCGGCCAGAATGCCCATGTGGCCGCCCGGCACTACCCGGAAGGTTTTATCGGCGGAGCTTACGTGATCCATGATTCGCCTGGCGGCATCCGGTGTCACCATGGTGTCCTCACTGCCTGCAATGGCCAGTAAGTTGGCGCTTACATTATCCAGCCGGGCAATGTCGTCACCAATCTGGATTTTCCCCCGGGAGAGCTGGTTGTCTATCCACACCCGCACCACCGTATCCTGAATAACGCCGCCGGGGTAGGCGACCATGTGATCAAGAAAGGCCGAGGTTGTCGCGTGATTGCTGACAAACTCCCGGTCACCCAGGCGCACTATCAGCTCCCAGTAACTCATGGCGCTGGCCAGCGGATTGGTCAGCTTGAACCCGATGGCATTGGCCCAGCCGGGGCTGTGGAACCAGTGGGGTTTCACATTGTGAATGTGAAACCCGGTGCGTTTGTAGACGAACCCGGCAATATCGGCCATGCGCTGGTTCATCAGGCCGAGAAGGCCAGAGGCGTGGCTGTCGATGGGCGAGCCCAGCACGATGGCGTTGCGTATGTGCCGGTCGCCGCTGAGAGCTGCATAAAACAGCGTAAACATGCCGCCCATACTCCATCCGTGCAGCGAGATATCCTGCTCGCCGCTGTGCTCTCGAACCCTGTTCAGACACGCAGGCAACAAGCTGCCAATATAAGTTTCAAGGTTGTAGTGGGTGTGCTGACGGGTGGGTTTGCCCCAGTCGATCAGATACACCTCAAAGCCTTTGGCCCGCAGGAGTCGGACAAGACTGCGCTGGGGGAACAAATCGTAAATCAGCATATTGACTGCCAGTGGCGGAACAATAACAACGGGGGTGCGGTGAGGCGTGCGTTCCACCGGAATGACATCGCCATCCAGTTCAATAAAGTCTTCCGTCAGCGGTGGGTAATAACGCAGGCTTACCAGCCCGTCACTGTGTAGTGTTTCAAACGGTGTTTGCCCGGCCTGAACAAGGCTGGCGGCGCGAAATATCCGGTCGAAGGCATTGCCTGTGCATAACGCGGTTTGCCGGGTCAGTTCCGAGGCTTTGTCTGCAGCGGCTTTGAAGAAATCTGGCATGAGTACGTCCATAAACATGTGGCCCGGATTGTGACAAATGAGTAGTAAATTCAACAGTAAGGCACAGGCTACGTTCGGGCTATGGCGCATCTGTCTGATTAAACCGGCAAACTGGTCACTTCCGGCCACTGCCCAAGGCTTGTTTTGATTGCTATGATTGCTCCCCTGTCGACAAAACAACCAAAACAGGAACACCATGCTGAGTTTTCTACCTGCTCCTATTATTGGCCTGATCAACTCCATTCTGCTGGGTATTAATACCCTGTTCTGGTGCATTCTTCTGTACATTCCCGCGGTGCTGAAACTGATCATTCCGCTCAAAGGCTTCCGGGTACTCTGTACCCGGCTGATTATCGCCATTGCCGAAGCCTGGGTTGCCTGTAACGTTGGCTGGATGAAGCTGACCCATGGCACAAAGTGGGATGTAAAAGGTGCGGAAAACCTGAAGCGGGAAAGCTGGTATCTGGTGCTTAGTAACCATCAGAGCTGGGTTGATATTCTGGCCATGCAGCGGGTGTTTAACTACCAGGCACCGTTTCTGAAATTCTTCCTGAAGCAACAGCTGATCTGGGTGCCGGTCATCGGGCTGGCCTGGTGGGGGCTGGATTTCCCGTTTATGAAACGCTACACCCGGGAATATTTGCTCAAGCACCCGGAAAAACGGGGTGAAGACCTGAAAGCGACCCGCGTTGCCTGTGAGAAGTTTCATTACACGCCGGTGAGCGTCATGAACTTTGTGGAAGGTACCCGGTTTACTCAGGCCAAGCACGATAAGCAAAAGTCGCCCTACAAGCACCTGCTCACGCCAAAAGCGGGCGGTGTGGCATTTGTTCTCGATGCCATGGGCAGCTCAATTCAGACTCTGGTAGATGTCACCATCGCCTACCCCGGCGGGGCACCTACGTTCTGGGATTTCCTGTGTGGCCGGGTGCCGGAAATTGACATGCAGATTCTGACCGTGGATATCCCCAGCCACCTTAAAGGCAGGGATTATTCAACCGACGCAGAGCACCGCAGAAATGTGAAAACCTGGCTGGCCGAGCAATGGCAGGCCAAAGACGAGCGCATTGAACAGATGCTGAAACCGGCAGAGGGCTAATCGCCCTCTACTTCGTCCGGGTGTTCGCGCTTGTAGTTTTCCCAGTCTTCCCA
>CAYUTG010000004.1:0-15141 GCA_964447555.1 uncultured Marinobacter sp. | reverse complement strand
CGAAGGGTGTGCCCGCTCTGGGGCGGCGCAGGTGTTTGGCATGCTCCGCTGCATTGTGGCGCAAGCTGTGGTCTGAGCCTTCCTCTTCTGTGTCAAAACCGTGTTTCTTCAGAAACTCGTCCGGCGTAATTGGCATGGTGTACCTCCATCAGACATAGGGTGCCCCTAGAGGTACGATGCGCCCGGTCAGACGGTTTTTCAAGCTGGAATGGTTTCGGCTTCGGCCAGCTTAAAGTTGATCTGGCGGCGTTCCTCGTCCACTCCTGCAAAGGTGACGCTTACCCGTTGCTCCAGCTGGAAGATTCTGCCGTTTTTGTTGTGAATAAGGCGCAGGGTGACCGGGTCAAAACTGTATTTACCGTTAAGGTCCCGGCAACTGACATAACCTTCCAGGCCATTAGCATTCAGGCGCACAAAGAAGCCTGCCGGCACCGTGCGGCTGATGGTGCCTTCCAGTGTGTCGTCGCCCAGAGTTCTTGCAAAATCGCTCTTCAGCCAGTTTTCCAGACTGTTCGCTGCCTGGCGGGCGCGGATTTGCGTATTTTGCAATTCCGTTAACTGATCGTCGGTCAGGGGGTTGGTTGTTGTGCCCCATAACGATGATTTGATCAGCCGGTGCACATAAAAATCCGAAAACTTGCGCAACGGCGAGGTAAACGTGGTGTAAGCGCTCAAGCCCATACCTTGATGCGGGGCTGGCCTGAACCCAAGCTCTGCTCTGGCAAGCTGGCGAGACACGATGGTTTTAACCGGAACCTCTGCTTCAAGCCCTTCGGTCTGTTTCATCAGCTGCCTGAAGCCCTCCGGGCTGGCAACGTCTGTTTCAGCCAGTTGAGGGGCATAGGTGGCCAGCAAGGTCTGAATGTTGGCGATGCGATCTGCCCTCAGGCCCGGGTGCTGTATAAACAGGCCAGCGGGGGCTGCCGACAGGAAGTCGGCGGCACAGCGGTTGGCGGCAACCATGCACTCCTCGACCACCCGGTGAGCTTCATTCTGTACCGCCGGCTCAATCAGCCGGATGCGTTTGTGCTCATCCAGGCGCAGGCGGAACTCCGGGCGATCACCGCCAAGCAGGGCATGCTCTTCCCGCCATTTACGCAGGGCGGTTGCCACCTGATGGAGCTGGTCCAGGCTGTTGGCGACGGCATCAGGCAGAGCCTTGATATCATCATCCACCCGCCCTTCAATCAGGTTGGCGACCAGATCGTAGCTGAGTTTGCCTTTTGAGCAGACGAAGGCCTGATGAAAGCTGTACTCACCCAGGCTGCCATCATTGTTCACCTGCAGGTCACAGACCAGCGCCAGCCGTTTAACGTCTGGCATCAGCGAGCACAAGCGGGTGCTGATGCTGTCGGGCAGCATGGGCAGTGGCTCGCCGGGGAAATAAATGGCTGTCGCCCGGCGGAAGGCTTCCTGCTCGGTTGGGCTTCCGGCCTCAATCACGGCGGTTGGGTCTGCAATGGCAATAGACAGCGTCCAGCCGGTGGCATTCGGCACGGCCAGCAGCGCATCGTCCATGTCCTGAGTGCCGGGGCTGTCTATGGTGACATAGGGCTGGCTGGTACGATCTTCCCGGTCTTCGGTGTGGGCTTCAATATCGTTTTCACTCAGTTGGCTGGCCTGCTTCTGCACAGCCTCTGGCCAGTTGTCGGTCAGGTCAAACGTGGCCAGTGTCAGTGCGCGCTCAATACCTGGCTCGCCGGCCTGGCCGATAACCCGCATAACCCGGGCCTGACCCTTGCCATCTTTAATCGGATGCCGGTGAATCTGGCAATGCAGGTAATCGTCCGGCTGCGCGTTCATCCGTTCTTTGGGCGGAATGAATATCCAGCGGTTGATGCCCGGCGTTTCAGGAACTACAAAGTGCCCCTTGCCCCGCACCAGATAACGGCCAACAAAGGTGTTCAGGCCGGAGGTCAGCAGCTCATCAACAACGCCCTGGGTTTTGCCTTTTTCCACTACCTGTTCGGTGATGTTAACCCGGTCGCCGGGCAACACCTTCTGCATTTCTTCCGGTGGCAGAAAAACATCCCGACCCTCGTCCAGAGCAACAAAGCCGAAGCGCCCGTTGGTGGCTTTAACGGTGCCTGTCAGGACGACCTTGTTGTCTTTGATCTCGGATTTCAGCTGGCGCAACTGGCTGAGAGCGTCGGCATTGAACATGAAGTAACCTGGCTGATGAAAAATAAATGTTGGAGCGGAGTATAGCGTTTCTGGCGGAACGAGTCAGACCTGTTACGTCAGGTTAACCTCGGTTTGGTCGCATTTTTTTATGCAAACTCGGTTGCGGCCTTCATGCTTGGCTTGATAAAGCGCATTGTCAGCATTGCGTAAAATGGTGTCACAGTCGTCACCGGGCAGGGCGTAGTAGCCGCCCACGCTGGCCGTCACCGGCGTTCCGGTTTTACGGCTTTCCTTCTCAATGCCCTGGCAAATACGCCCGGCGATTTCCTGCAGGGTGTGCATATCGCAGGGTGATAACACCACCACAAATTCATCGCCACCCCAGCGCCCGGTGTGGTCGTACGGCCGGGTGGTGGCTTTCAGCCACAGGGCAACCCGGCACAGAATTTCATCACCGGCCTGGTGGCCGAGGTCATCATTAATGGCTTTAAACAGGTCTATGTCGAGCCAGATCACGCCGAAACCAACGTTTTGCCGCTGTGATCGCTGAATTTCTTCGTCAATGACTTCGTCCAGCCCCCGCCGGTTTTTCAGGCCGGTGAGCGGGTCAATGCGGGCCAGCCGGTTCAGCTCTTCGGTGCGCACAGACACTTTGGTTTCGAGTTCCCGGGTGGTATCCCGAAGGCTGTCGGTCATTTGTTCAAAATGATGCGCCAGCCGGCCGATTTCATTATCCGGTTTATCCAGCCTGGGCAGTTCAAAGCTGCCACCGCGAACCTGCTTGACCGCCTGTTCCAGGGTCATAATGGGTTTCAGGATTTTTGACTGAATAATGAGGTGGAACAGCACCAGCGTGACCAGAAGACTGGTTAAAAATACACCAATTAACGGCCACAGATAGCTTTTTGGCAGCAACGTGTTCAGATCAAGCAGGGTGATTTCAAACCAGCCAATGGCGGGCAGAAAAGCCACACCCGCGAGATGCTTTCGGCCATCGACGGTTACAAAACCGCTTTCCACTTCACCAGCCCGGTCACTTTTCTTTTTCAGTAACTGAAGCATGCCCAGAATTTTCTGTTTGTCTTCGTCGTTATCAAACAGCAGATCAACGGTATTCTTCTGGCCTTCGGGCTTGATGATGCTGGCAAAGTCGATGTAGTTGCGGTCACGGTAGAGTTGAATGGCACCGTTGTAGTCAACAAACAGCGTAGTGATGCCTTTTTGTTTGATATCAACAATGTCCTGCAGAAAACTGTCGAGATTAAGCCCTGAGCCGACCATGCCAACGATCTGTTCATCGGCATTGCGCATCAGCACGTCAATCCATAGCTTGGTGACACCCAGTTCAGTGTCCGGGTTTACATTAAGGTGAAAATCGCGGCCTTCCTCAATAAGCTGGTAAAACCAGGCATCATCCGGATTGGACTTATGCAGCACATAGCGGAACTGTTTGCCGGCAAATTCGTTGGCGGCGTTGTTGTAGTAGTAATGGCCATTCTTTCGCAGGGCCACAAAGTAGCTTTTATCCCGAAAATTTGAGCGAAAGCTTTCCATCTGGCGAACGGCTTCGGCCTGGAGCATTTCATCGTCGGGGTTCTCTGCCCAGTTAATCAATGCTGATGAACGGGCCATTTGCTGGGATAAGCCAATTTCCCGTTGCAGGGATTGCAGCAGCCGGGCACTGTCATAACGAACCTGTATTTCCGCAACCTGTTGTCCCCATCGTTCGATGATGTTTTCGGACAGAGACCGATAGGCGAACCAGGAGGCTGTAGCCGCCACAATAATCAGGCACGCGGCGAGTCCGAGAATGCGGGATTTCAGGCTCAAGGGTGTTCTCACCATGTTGCTGGACAGAGGGCAGTATAATAACCGACCGTTTCGACAAGTGTAGAAGAAATGGTCGGATTGGCGAACCCCTCAGTAACAGCCCGGCTTAATTATGCTCGGCAAACACCCGGGTCTGGCCACGGCTGTTAAACAGGATAACCTTATAGTGGTCCTTTTGGTTGCCCATTTCCATGCCCGGAGAGCCAATCGGCATGCCCGGAGCACTCAGACCTGTTGCCTGGGGCGCTTCACTGAGCAGGCGTTTAATGTCGTCGGCCGGGACATGGCCTTCAATCACATAATCGCCTGTAAACGCCGTGTGGCAGCTACCAAGGCCAGCGATAAGCCCTGCATCGGCTTTGATTTTCCCCATGTTGTTGCTGTCGGTTGCCGTTACCTTGAAGCCGTTTTGTTCCAGGTGAGCAATCCAGTCGCTGCAACAGCCACAGGTCGGAGATTTATAAACATGAATGGACTGAGCAGCCTCAGAGGCCAGTAATGGCGCGCTGAAGCCTAAAGCGGTTGTCAGGGCAAAGCTGGCAGTGAGTTTTTTCATAATGCGTTACTCTGTAAGTTGTCTTAGTGGTGGCTGTGGTCGTTTTCGGCAGACTGCGCTGTGGAGGGCGATAGCCAGAACCACCAGACGATAGCCGCCATCAATAAAATACCTGAGGCATTGACCAGTAGTGCACTCATTGGTTCCGCTCCTTTGCAGCTGCTTTTCGGGGCCGGTGGCTGGTTTGAAACAGCCGTAACCGGTTGGCGTTGGTGACAACGGTAACGGAGGACAGCGACATGGCTGCTCCGGCCAGAATGGGGCTCATCAGAATGCCCCATAGCGGGTACAACAGGCCCGCTGCCACGGGTATACCAAGGCTGTTGTACACGAACGCACCAAACAGATTCTGGTGGATATTGGTCACCGTGGCCCGGGAGATTTCGATAGCGTCTGGCACACCATGCAATGAACCGCGCATCAGGGTGATGGATGCGCTTTCAATGGCCACATCGGTGCCTGTGCCGATCGCAAAGCCGACATCCGCGGCGGCCAGGGCCGGGGCATCGTTTATGCCATCACCCACCATGGCAACGGTGTAGCCCTTGCGGCGCATGTCATCAACGACCTTCGCTTTGTCCTCCGGAAGTACCTCTGCCCGGTAGTCGTCTATGTCGGCTTCGGCGGCAATGGCTTTGGCGGTGGCGTCCACATCGCCAGTTACCATCATGACCCGTATGCCGGCGTTGTGCAGACGGCCAATGGCTGCCTTGGAATCCGGTTTGATGGCATCCGCAACGCCGATAACACCCAGCAGATCTTTGCCATGGGCCAGAAACAGCGGCGTACCGGCGGCATCCGTAATCTCCCGGGCGGCCTCGTTCAGGCTGGCAAGATCCAGCCCTTCGGTTTCCAGCCAGCGCTTATTGCCAAGGCGCAGTGGCTGGCCCTGATAGTCACCCTGTACGCCCTTGCCGTTCAGGGCTTCGAACCCGCTAACCTTTTCAATATGAACGCCGTCTTCTTCCGCCTTTCTGATAATGGCTTCTGCCAACGGGTGTTCAGAGTGTTGTTCAAGGCCAGCGGCAAGGGCCAGCAGTGCCTGCTCATCACGGTTACTGGCGTAAACACGGGTGACGGTCGGATGGCCCTCGGTAATGGTGCCGGTTTTATCAAGAATCACCAGATCCAGCTTACCGGCAGTCTGCAGGGCATCGCCCTGGCGAATCAGTGCGCCGTATTCCGCCGCTTTGCCTACACCCACCATGACCGACATGGGCGTGGCCAGGCCGAGTGCGCAGGGGCAGGCGATAATCAGCACCGTGGTTGCGGCAACCATCATGTGAGCCACAGCCGGCTCCGGGCCAACGTTATACCAGACCAGCGCAGCGGCCACGGCAATCAGCATCACAGTGGGTACAAAGACTGACGAAATCTTATCGGCCAGCCGGCCAATGGCGGGTTTGGAGCCCTGCGCTTTTTTCAC
Organism: uncultured Marinobacter sp.; assembly: GCA_964447555.1. Classification (GTDB taxonomy): domain Bacteria; phylum Pseudomonadota; class Gammaproteobacteria; order Pseudomonadales; family Oleiphilaceae; genus Marinobacter. The sequence continues at coordinate 9,205 of CAYUTG010000004.1, read as the reverse complement.
CAGCCGGATAATCTGTGCCAGCGCCGTGTCACTGCCCACATGGGTGGCTTCATAAATAATCGACCCGTGGGTGTTCAGGGTGCCGGCAGAGATGGTGTCGCCTTCACCTTTGCTGACCGGCATGGGTTCCCCGGTCAGCATGCTCTCATCAATGCGGGTGGATCCCTCGCTGATAACACCATCTACCGGCAGTTTTTCACCCGGGCGAACACGAATGCGATCGCCCTTTTGCACGTCTTCGACCGGCACATCCCGCTCTTCACCATCGCGGAGTACCCGGGCGGTTTTCGCACGAAGGTCCAGCAATCGGCGAACGGCTTCGGAAGTTTTCCCCTTGGCTCGCAACTCCAGTGCCTGGCCCAGGTTGATCAGGCCGATGATCATGGCCGAGGCTTCGAAATACACATGCCGGGCCATTTCTGGTACCGCGTCCGGCACACTGGTGATCACCATGGAGTAAAGCCAGGCGGTGCCGGTACCCAGCGCAATCAGAGTGTCCATATTGGCGTTGTGATGCCGGAAGGCTTTCCAGGCACCGGTAAAGAAGTGGCCACCCGTAGCGGCCATCACCACAAGGGTGACAAGCCCCAGCACCAGCCAGGTGGTCTGGTTGGCCTCGGTGACTGACATGGTATTCACAAACATGCCCCAGACCATGACGCCGACGCCCATCGACAGGCTGACCGCCATTTTTATCAGCAGGGTTTTGTAGTTCTTGCGGTCCTGAGCCTGCTTGCGCTCGTCTGCTTCATCTTCATTCTCAATAACGCTGGCGCCATAGCCGGCGCTTTCCACGGCCTTTACCAGTGCCTGTTCATCAGCGCTTCCGGTTGCCGTTGCTGTGTTGTCTGCCAGGTTCATGTGCGCATGAGTCACCCCTGGCACCGATTTCAGCGCCTTTTCTATGGTGTTGACGCACGAGGCACAGGTGGCGCCGGTGACCGACAGTGCAACCTGATCGCTACCGGTGGCCGGGGCTGCCTGGCCATCATTTTTGCCTGTTGCGGGTCGATCCGCCTGGTGCTCTCTATGCGTTGACCGGTGGCCGGCGCCAGCAGGGCTGCTTTTACAGCAACTGGCAGTCTTGGGTTCAGAGCGTTCGATGGGCGTGGCCGGGTAACCCGCATCGGTTACCCTCCGGGCGGCATCGCCGACATTGATGGTGCCGGGCAGAGCAACGGTTTGTTCATCCAGATTCACCTCAACCAGTGTTGTGCCACCGGTCAGCGGCTCCAGGGCAGTGCGGATTTTTTTAACGCACCCCTGGCAGGACGCACCGGATATGGTCAGGGCGGGGGTCAGCTCTGGTGTCTGTGTCATAAGCTGTTACTCCTTGTGGCTGCCGGTGGCAGCCGGTTCATCCCAGTGCTCAATCAGCCGGCAGATGGTATGGCCGTCCGGCATGCCGTCGGGCATGGTGGCCCAGGCGCTGAGTGCGCTTTTCATGCGTTCGCGCAACTGCTGTAATTCAGCGATTTCCTGCTCCACGCTGGCCAGGCGTTGCTCGAACACCTCGCGCACCATGGGGCAGGGGGAGTTGTGATCGTCAGCCTGATCGAGAATGGCCCGGATTTCCGGTAATGAAAAACCCAGTTGCCGGGCTTTGCGGGCGAAGCGAAGCCGGTGCAGGTCGTCGGCCGTGAACTGTTGGTAGTTGTTATCGGGGTTACGGCTGGGGTTCAGTAAACGTTCGCGGGTGTAAAAGCGCACAGTATCCGGGGTAACGCCCGCCGTGTCTGCTATGTCTTTAACTTTCATAAAACCCACCCTGATTCAGGAAGTTTTGATAAAGCATAGCTTAAAACCTGTGAGTTGCTCACAGGTCAATGGTTATGTGGTTGGCGGAGTAATGATTAGTACTAATGTTCTCTGGAACGCAGGAAAGTGTGGCAATGCGGACACTGGTCCGGCGCCATTAATTTGGCTTGCCAGCCTATTTTCTGGCCACAGGCGGGGCAGGTCAGTTTCAGCTGAAGCGCCACAATCGGAGCAATGAGCAGCACAATAAGTACACCGGACAGGTCCCAGCTGTCGCTGCTGGACAGGCCCAGCTGGCTGCCGAATACCAGAACCGTCACCAGTGCGATAAAGGCAACGATGAAATAACCCCGGTTCCAGCGTTCCCAACGGCGAAGTTTGCTGTTTTGTTCCGGAGTCAGATAGTTCATTGCTGGTGAGTCTCGGCTATTAGGTATAGAGCCATAGTGGGGGCCGCCGGCCGGGATTACAATCCGGCGCTGGCAGCAGAGTGTACCGCCAGGCTGCCATCAGCCAGGGCCTTTTCCAGGTCGGCTGCAGGAATGGGCCGGCTGAGCAGGTAGCCCTGGATAAAATTGCAGCGATTCTGCTTCAGAAAATCCAGTTGCTCGCGGGTCTCCACGCCTTCAGCGATCACCCGGACTCCCAGATTATGAGCAAGGTTAATCACGGCACGGGTAATCACGGCATCGTCGTGGCGTTCCGTTACATCGGTGATAAACGAACGGTCAATTTTTAGCAGGTCTACCGGAAAGTTTCTCAGGTAACCCAGTGATGAGTAACCCACACCGAAATCATCAATGGCCAGATGTATTCCAAGCTCGTGCAGGCGCGTGAGCTGATCCAGATTATGGTCAATATTCTGGATAAAAATTTCCTCAGTGAGCTCAACTTCCAGCAGGCGGGCTGGCACGCCCTCGGCTTTCAGGGTGTCTCTGATGTGATCCACCAGGCCATCGTCATCCAGTTCGCGGCCGGACAGATTAACCGCAATGCGCAGGTTGCCGAAGGGCGTTCCTTTCCATAAAGCAAGCTGCCGGCAGGCGGCCATAACAACCCAGCGGCCGATGTCCGAGATGCGGCCGCTTTCTTCTGCCAGCGGGATGAAATCAATGGGTGGCAGCAAACCACGAATGGGGTGCTGCCAGCGAATAAGCGCCTCGACGCTGTGAATTTCATTTTCATCCAGATTCAGCTGCGGCTGGTAGTAAAGCACGAATTCATTATTTGCCAGTGCTTTGCTCAGGTCTTTGTCCAGCTCCAGCCGCATTACCTCGCGGTCCTGCATACCCTCGGTATAAAACTGGTAGGTATTGCGCCCCTGCTCTTTCGCCCGGTACAGGGCAACATCGGAGTTGCGGAGCAAGGTGTCTGCATCCAGGCCACTCTGTGGGTAGAGTGCAACGCCCATGGTGGCGGTGATGTGGTGCTTTTCGCCATGCACGTCGAACGGGTCGGTAAAGCACTGCTTGAGATGGCCCAGCAGATGGATAACATCGTCAACGCTGTCGATCTGTTGCTGACAAACCATAAACTCGTCACCGCCGGCATAGGCGACCAGAATCCGCTCATTGCTCAGTTGGTTCAGGCGCTCAGACACTTTGATGAGCAGTTCATCGCCAAACTGGTGCCCCAGCGAGTCGTTGAGCATCTGAAACCGGTCCAGATCCATCATAACCAACGCCACCTGACGCATCTGGCGGTCAGCAATGTTGAGGGTGTGGGTGAGGTCTTCCATAAAAAAACGGCGGTTGGCCAGCCCGGTCAGGGTGTCTGTCGATTCCAGCCGTGCGAGATCCTGCTGAATGGATTCCCGCTGTGCGATTTCCCGGTCCAGCTCATTGCGGGTTTTCAGCAGCGCCTGGTTGCGCTTGAGAATAAGCTGCACCAGTAGCGTGGTCAGGCTGGTTAACAGGCCCATCAGCACCACGGCAATAAAAGTGGTGAGGGGCCAGGGGCTGCGCTGATCATCCACCCATGCCTGAGCGGGTTGAACCAGAGCGCTGGGCGCATCAATCAGGCTGGTATGGGCCTGATGATCAGCCTGATGTGTCAGGCCATAATACAACCCCGCCGCCAGGCCAAGAAAGACCAGGAATATCACCACCGGAAATACCGGGTTAAGCAAACCTTTTACAACAATGTTTGTGGATACAACAGGTTTTCCCACAATTTACTCCACAGTTTTCGTACGCGCTTGTCTCGTATCGGCAATCTGGAGGCTATCATGAACTATTTATTTCAGAAGAACTGCGTAGCAGCCCTGTATTTTCACCTCCATACAGCGTATCAGCGGCACTATCTGGAAAAAATGTGACCGGTATCAGGGGTTGATGTTAATCAATTGCTGCCGGAGACCGGAGCAATGCCGAGGCGTGGAATTTCCTGTTTCGGGCAGTGGTCCATCACAACGGTGGCACCCGCGGCTTCTGCTCTGGCAGCACCCGCCGTGTTGATAACGCCGATCTGCATCCAGATAACCGGAATTTTCTGGCTGATGGCATCGTCAATAATGGCATCCGTTCGTTCGGGTGCGACAAACAGCTCTGCCATATCGACCGGCTCCGGCAGTTCGCTCAGGCTGGCGTAAACGGTTTCACCCAGCAGGGTCTTGCCGGCCAGGCGCGGATTAACCGGAATAATCCGGTATCCCTGTGCCTGCAGGTATTCCATCACCTCATGAGAGGGCCGGTTGGTTTTCTCGCTGGCACCAACCAGTGCAATGGTGCGTACGCTTTCCAGGATGGCGCGCATTTGTTCAGGGGAATTATTAGGCATGAAGATCCACCTTCTTTATTAACTGTTAAAACCGGTTGCTGCTGATCAGGTTCAGAAATTCGGTACGGGTGGCCTGCGACTTACGGAACTGACCAAGCATCATGGAGGTTTTCATGCAGGAGTTCTGTTTCTCTACGCCCCGCATCATCATGCACATGTGCTGGGCTTCGATCACCACGGCGACACCCTTGGCATTGGTAACGCTCTCGATGGCTTCGGCAATCTGGCGGGTCAGGTTTTCCTGAATCTGCAGGCGTCTGGCATACATATCCACAATGCGCGCAAACTTGGACAGGCCAAGTACCCGGCCCTGAGGCAGGTAGGCAATGTGGCATTTACCGATAAACGGCAGGAGGTGGTGTTCGCACAGGCTGTACAGTTCAATGTCCTGCACCACCACCATCTCATCCATGGCTGATTCAAAAACAGCGTTATTTACCAGGCTGTCGAGGCTTTGCTGATAACCCTGGGTAAGAAACTGCATGGCTTTGGCCGCGCGTGCCGGCGTATCTTTCAGACCCTCCCGGTCGGCATCTTCGCCTAGCCCGTCAATAATGGCCCGGTAGTGGCCCGAAAGGTCGTCAAGGGGTCTGGTCATAGTGGTTTCCGGTTCTCTTGGTCGTGGGAAGGCCAAAGCTTAAGACAATTTGCCGGCCATCTCTACGGTTTACGCGGGTATCGGGAAAAAAGTCTTCCGGGAAGTCCGGGCTGGCAGCGGGCTCGCTATGGTAGCGTTGCTCGGATTGTTTTACAGTTCAGAGTAACGATCATTGCCGGAGAAAACGCATGGAGCAGGTGATAACCGGTCGCCAGGTACAGGGCAGAGCCGGTAATGCGCCAGTCAGCCTGGAAGGCTGGCAACAGGAAGGGAAATGGTTCAGTTACGAAGGCTATGCTATTTTCAGCCGCATGGCCGGGCGTGGTGAGCCACTGGTACTGATTCACGGTTTTCCGACCGCCAGTTGGGACTGGAGCCGGATCTGGCCAATGCTGGCGGATAATCACCGTGTGCTGGCCATTGATATGCTTGGGTTTGGCTTTTCAGACAAACCCCCGAAATATTCCTACAGTATTGAAGATCAGGCCGATCTGCTGCAGGGCTGGATAGAAGGGCTGGGGCTGACCTCTGCTCACCTGCTGGTGCACGATTATGGCTGCAGTGTTGCGCAGGAACTTCTGGCCAGAGAGCAGGAAGGCGCGTTGCAGTTTCAGATTTCCAGTGTCTGCTTTCTCAACGGGGCCCTGTTTCCCGAGGTTCATAACCCGCTGTTGATTCAGAAGGTTCTGCGCAGCCCCTTGGGGGGGCTAATCAGCCGGGTGTTGACGCGCAATGCTTTTGAGCGGAATTTTCAACGCCTTTTCGGCACCCGGAATCCGGTGGCGGACCAGGATATGAAAGACTTCTGGTATCTGCTGACCTACAACAACGGCCGTGGAATTCTGCACCATCTGATTCAGTTTATGGAGGAGCGCCGCTGCCATCGCAATCGCTGGGTCGGGGCGTTACAGAATGCCAGCCAGCCATTAAGGCTGATTTCCGGCACTGCCGATCCGGTTTCAGGTGCGGCTATGGTGCGGCGTTATCGGGAACTGGTTAAGAATGCAGACATCGTCACCCTGCGGGACGTTGGGCACTACCCGCATTTCGAGTGCCCCTGGGACGTGTTTAATGCCTATCGGGATTTTCGGAAATCCGTGAAGTAAGCCAGAACGGACACCGACGCAGAACTACCTGATCATCGGATCGGGCGTTTCGTCGGCATGGGGTGGGCAAGGCGCACTGGCCATCTGGTTTCTGCCCTGGGCTTTTGCGCCGTACAGGGCCTGCTCAGCTCTGCCCAGCCAGACCGACCAGGTTTCCCCCTGATATAACTCGGCCACACTGGCACTTGCGGTAATGGCGATATCGTCCCGGAATGGCCGGGAACTGATACTGGTGAGTAACTGCCGCGCCAGGGCTTCTGCGTCTTTCTGGCGTGTTTCCGGAAGCACAATCATGAACTCTTCACCGCCGATGCGGATAAAGTAGTCACTGGCGCGTAACCGCTTGCGTATGCGCAAGACCATTTCCCGGATAACCTTGTCGCCGGCCAAGTGGCCCGACTGACTATTGATCGTACGGAAGAAATCCAGGTTCAGTAAGATCAGGCTGGATGTCTGTTCATAGCGCTCGCGCATCCGGATCTGGCTGTTCAGTGTGTCGGCCAGTTGCGAACGGTTAAGGCAGCCTGTTAGCGGGTCGGTGGTTGCCAGCCGTGTCAGCTCCTGTTGCAGTTTGCCGACCAGCCATGCAAAAATCATGGCGAACAGGCAGGTCAGGCCAAGGGAAAAGGTAATGCGCCAGAAGTCGGCTTCGGGAAATTTGATGAAAGATACAACCGCCATGATTACTACAAACACGGAGTTACTGGTAACGGCTTCTCTCAGGGGTAACAGAAAAAACAGCGCAGTCGCGGCGGGGTAAGCCCAGTAAAGCCCCGCATGGCCATTGATGCTGGTTGAATAAGCTGCCGAGAGCACGGCAAACAGGGGAAACAGGCGGCCCTTGAAAAAATAGACATCACGAAAACGCAGAAAGAAGATAACCAGTAAGGCGTTCAGGCAGAACAGCAGTAAAAAACTGGACAGCAGGTAGTGCTGTTGCCGGAACTGCACCAGAATCAATGGGGCTACGGCAATAAAGGCCCAGAAGTGCAGGTGGTAAACCAGTTGTTTCCTGAACCCCAGCACGGCAAGCGTCGGGTTGGTAGCCAGCGAATTGGTTGAGGGAAATACGTTCACATTGAACTCCTGCTACCCGTGAAATTTCAGCGACTACCCCTGCTGAACTTCCGGTGAGTCTAGCATGGTGCGCACTATAATGAAGCATATACCAGGCGTCAGAGCTATGGCGGACGTTCCCGGGTTGGCGGCCGTCTGCCCACTTGGTTAGACTCCGCGAGGATTTTTATCAGGACTTTCTTCAGGACGTTGGCTGGGAGCTCATCATGACTGCAATTCACCTTCGCCCACCGGCCCTTACCCTTCGTGCGGGGCGCCGTGCCATACAGCGGCTGAAAGATAAGCCGCTGACCCCCGATGATGTTCACGTAGTACCGGGTGCCGCCGGAGGGCCTAAGGCTCTTGGTATCAGTGGGCTGGATAAGGTTATTTTCGGTGAGTGGCTGCCCAGGGTAAATCAGGAGCGTGCATTGATCGGTTCGTCGATTGGCAGTTGGCGGTTTGCGGCCATTGCCTCGTCCGACAACCCGGAGCGGCAACTGAGCAAGCTGGCCGAATTGTATATCGGCCAGCGTTTTGCCAAAAATACCAGCGCCGAAGAGATCAGCCGCCGAAGCCTGCTGTTTCTTCAGGAATTGCTGGGAGGGCATGAAGAATACATTCTGAACCATTCCTGGTACCGGCTATGCATTGTGGTGGTGCGCAGCCTTGGTATGCTTGCCCATGACACCAGAGGACGCCTGGGCCTTGGGCTGATGAATGCGATCAGCGCAAATATGATGGGCCGGCGTTATCTTGGCCGCTTTATGGAGCGTGCGATCATTCGCGATACCCGGTTGGGTGTGCCGGTTGCCGAACTGAAGGACTTTCCAAGCCACGAGGCCCTGCTTAGCCGTGACAACCTTCTGCCGGCGCTGCTTGCGTCTGCGTCTATCCCCATGGTGATGTCCGGTGTGCGCGACATTCCCGGTGCGCCAGCCGGCGTATACCGTGACGGCGGCTTGCTGGATTACCATCTGGATTTGCCCTACGAACAACCGGGTGTGGTTCTGTACCCGCATTTTACGGACCGGGTTATTCCCGGCTGGTTCGATAAAAGCCTGCCCTGGCGGCGTGGTGATGCCACGCACCTTCAGGATGTCTTGCTGGTTGCGCCCTCTGCTTCGTATCTGGAAGCCCTGCCTGACCGGAAACTGCCGGATCGTAAAGATTTTGAGAAATATCTGGGTGATGATGCCGGGCGTGAGCGCGCCTGGCGCCGGGCGGTTGCGGAAAGTGACCGGCTGGGGGATGAGTTTCTGGAACTGGTTGAAACCGGCCGGCTGGTGGATGCTCTCAGGCCGCTCTGATAATCAGGCCGGCTGTTCAGGCATGTTCCGGATGGTGCTGTGCGCTGACACGGTAGCCGGTAAAGCCGTAGACCGGATCCTGCAGGGCTCGCAAGCGAAGCACAACCGGAACCCTGTCTTCTGTATTTTTATGCAGCAGAGGCAGGTCAATTCGCTGAACGGTCTGCTCTGATCTGGCAGCGTTCATTGTACGGTTCAGGTTATCTTTACAGGATGGCTCCACCAGCGCATCAAACGGCTGGCCAATCAGGTCGGCCGGAGCGCAGCCCAGCAGCGTTGCAATCTGGGGCGAGCTGAACCCGATACAACCTGCTTCGTCCAGCTCAAATATAATCGCTCCGGAGAGTGCTATCAGGTCGCGGCTACGTTGTTCACTGTCTGCCAGGGCCTGATGCAAAATGGACTTCTCCACCTGCAGATTGGTGATTTGCTGATCTGCACTTTTACCGTGTCGCTTCTGGCTGGATATTTTTAACGATTGCCAGTACAGCCGGCGGCACAGCACAAGAGGTAGCAGGCCCACCAGTGTGCTGAGTATCAGGCCGGCCCCCCAGATTATCTTTGTGACACGGAGCGCTTCACTGTTCAGCAGTGAGGGC
>CAYUTG010000003.1:31874-41027 GCA_964447555.1 uncultured Marinobacter sp. | reverse complement strand
GAACGAAGGTGATACAGCCACCTTTACGCGCACCCTCTCAGAGGATCAGCTGGTACTGTTTGCAGCGGTTTCCGGTGACGTTAACCCGGTGCACCTGGACTCTGAATTTGCGGCTGAGTCCATTTTCAAAGAACGTGTTGCCCACGGTATGTGGAGTGGTGCGCTGATTTCAGCGGCTCTGGCTACGGTTATGCCCGGCCCGGGAACCATCTACCTGGAACAAAGCCTGACGTTCAGGCGGCCGGTAAAACTGGACGACACCCTCACGGTACAACTGACAGTCTTGCGAAAAGAGCTCAAAGGCCGGGTGGTCATCGAATGTGATGTCCGGAATCAGAATGACCAGAAAGTGGTTACCGGCGAAGCCAGAGTCATCGCGCCCGGTGAGAAGATGTCGCTGCACAAGCCCCGGCTTCCCAAAATCACCATTGAAAGCTGATACCGGTCAGCCGGGCAGGAAATCAACGGGGAAACGCACCTTTCTGGTTTCTACATTATCTGCACCAAAGTTAAACAAACGCACCCGCATGGCAATGCGTTGCTCAAGCGCCGGGTTTTCCAGTTCAGAGCTGACCACCTTGCAGGCAGACACAGAGCCATCCGGTTCAATAACCAACTCCAGCAGCACCTTGCCCTCAAGTGAGGGGTCCTGCCGGAGTTCCCGGCGGTACAGTGAATAAAGCGCCGTTTTCTGGGCATTAAACACCTGGCGAATATTACTCATGGCCCGCTCACCTACAGAGGGCTTTGCTGGCTTGGCCCTGGCCAGGGTTTTTACCGGCTCCGGTGCAGCCTCCACGTGCTTCACTTGATGATCTGCAACCGCCACCTGGGTATCCGGTGCGACACTTTCCTTCACACCGCCGCTGCCCCGCAACGCCTCGCTGGGATCACTAACAGCGGTAGTGGCCTGCTCCTGGCCCGTACCGATATTCGCCCGCAGGCGTTTACCCGGAACCGGGGCCGGCTCCCGCAGCGACGCCAGTTTGTCTTTCATGGCCAGCAAACCCGAGCGTGATGCTTTCTCCCGCGCCTGTTTCACAGACTGCTGTACAGGTTGGGGGCGGATTTGTGGCTTAACCTCCCTGGGCACCGGCTTTTCCGCGACGGTTTGTTCGGGTTCCGGCTCTGGCTCCGGTTTCTGTTCTGGTTCTGGCTCAGGTTCCGGCTCTGGAACAGGAGCGGCCACTTCCAGCTTCGGAGCGGGCTGTTCCACCAGCCGGGCCAGTTGCGGTGGAATTTTCTCCGCCTCGGAACGTTCAATCTCTGGCACATCAAGCACAGGAATCAATAGCGCTGGTGGTAAAAACAGCACCACCATCAACACCAGAACCATCCCGAACCGGCGATTCTCCCCGGCTTCGGCGCTCCACGGCAAACCAGTTATTACACGCTGATTGTTACGGACCTCAGCCATGGCTGACCTCCGCTTCAACCGCCAGGCGCACCTGCCGGAACTGTGCATCAACACAGGTTTGCATTATTTTTCGCAGCAACCGGTAATCTGTGTCACGGCCCGCCATAATGGTAACTTCAAGCCCCTGCTCCGGGATCTCTGCCCGCCGGTTCCGCTGGTAGGCTAGTTCTTCGGATAGTGCGGGTATATGGCTGTCACCTGTCTCGATGGAATTCAGGCGGGCAACTTCGCGCCCCTGCACCAGAATAGACTCGCCAATTACCTGCACCGTCAGGTTCTCAACAGCTGCCTCTTTAGCGGTTGAAACCGGCAAAGGCACATCGGCGGTATTCTGCATCACCTTTACATCCGATGAATTCACCATCAGAAAAAACACAAGAATGGTGAATATGTCCATCAGGGACACCAGGTTCAGCCCACCCGCACGGTTCATGCGGCCATAATGCCGTTTCATTCTGTGCGCTCTGCGTGAGGACTTCATGCACCCTCCCCACTGGCTGGTTTATGTGCGGCCGCCAGGGCCCGGTCGTCCGGCGCGCTCATCAGTGAAATATCCGGAAAAAGCTCACCCTCCACAACGCTGGCAGCAACTACCGCAGGGTATGAGCGAACGGTATCCATGGCACTGACCAGAGTCTGATAGTCAACATCCGGCCCCACCTCCAGGGTAATGTCTGTTTTACCCGGCAGCCTGCGTTTAATCTGCTGCAAGACCGTTCTCAGCCCCTGAAAATCCTGCTGGCCATCAGCAGCCGGAAGCACCCGTATAAGACCGCGGTCGCTGTCTGCCACTTCAACCCCCTCGGGAATCAAGGTAACAACCAGCCTCAACTCCTGTGGCGGCGGAGTTTCGCCAGGGTCCATACCGGGAAAGTTCAGTTCAATGGTGTGTATCTGGCTGAACACCATACCCAGCAAAAGAACCGGCACCAGGACAATCATCAGGTTCATGAAGGCGGTTATGTCCAGTTCAGGTGAACTGACTTGCCTTCGATGTCGGCGTCTCATAAACAATCACTCATGTCGTTTCCGGCCATGGCAGGCGTGCAGCCCATCAGGCCGCAGCGCCCTGCCCCTGTTGCTCAGAGACCATATTGAGCAGCTTGACACCTGCCATCTCGAAACTGTCGACAATCTCATTAGTACGGGTTTGCAGAACCGCATGAAAGAGCAACAGTGGAATGGCAGACATGAGCCCAAACGCCGTTGTATTCATGGCAACCGAGATACTTTTAGACAACAGGCTGGCTTTTTGTGAAGGGTCTGCAGCTGCCACGGCGGTAAACGCCGCAATCAGCCCGATAATGGTTCCCAGCAGGCCGAGCAACGTGGCGATGTTGGCCAGGGTGGCCAGGTACTGAGTGCGCTTTTCCAGCCTGGGCAGAACCTCCATCAGACCCTCTTCCATGGCGTACTCAATATCTTCCCGGCGGCTGTTATTCAGCAGGCGGCCAATACCGGCCCCCATAATCGAGGCAATGGCGCTGTCTGAGTTACCAGCAGCTTTCATGGCCCGTTGATAATCCTTTTTCTGCAACAAAGGCAGAATGCCTTTTTCAAACGCTGTCCGGTTTTTGCGCCGAACGGACGCAAGGTAGAAATAACGTTCCAGGGTAATCGCCAGGCCTATCGCCAGCACGACCGCGATCGGGTACATAAAAGGCCCGCCGTCCTGGAAAAACCGCACCATTGTATCCAGCATTTTGTATCTCCGTTGTTACTGTACTGTCACGGCCGAACCCTTCTCAGGGTTCAGTACCAGGGGGTTGAGAGTCTGCCGGAACGTGCGGTGACGTTCCAGCACCAAAGGATTCAGGGATTGAATAAGTTGTGGCGCGTCGCTGTCAAGTTCTGCCCGGGGCCGGCGTGGCAGGCTCGGCGTCTGCCAGGGCAGAATGTACAGAACCCGTGGATTGTCTTCACCAATACTGGCGGAAATACCTTCAACACTCAGACTGGCACTCTGCTCACTGGCTTGTTCGGCCGCTGCCTGGGCGCCGACCGGCGATAACGCCAGAAAAAAGGTAAAAAGCGTGGCAGCAACACCAGGCACATAAGCCCCGCAAGGAAGCCGCATTATCCGATTCATTCAGTCAAGCCTCCGTTCCAGATCCGCAATCCAGCCATCTACCTGCTTGTCTTCCTTGCCAGCCAGTTTCCGATAAGCCTGGTAATGATCCAGAGCCTGCTCAAGATTCAGAAGATACAGCTCTGAAATGACCGCCAGGTTGTAATGCAACTGGGGAACATCCGGGGAATAGCGCAAGCCGGACTCCAGCACAGTCGCCGCCTCTGAAAAATGTTTTTCTTCCTGCAGCAGCAACGCCAGATTATTGACCGTTACCGCATCTGCCGGGTTCAGCTCTACGGCCTGCTTCCAGGCTTTAACAGCAGCAGTTTTGTGGCCTTGCTCGTAAGCCTGCCGGCCTTTCTCTGTGAAGGTTTTTGCCCGTACCGGATCAGCTGGCACAGGCTGCGGCTCCTGAACTGTCGGGCCGGCGCACCCTGCCAGCCAGGTCACCAGCACCGCGAGTAAGCCGGCGCGCATTATCGGCTTTTCAGACACCATCGTTTGCCTCCACATTCCAGCTCATCCAGCGCACTGAACGGCTGTACCGGCCCGGATTCATTTCTGCCAGCACACCCAGACTTTTACCAATCCAGGCATCGTAGCCCTGAGACGCTATACGCTGATGGTTTTCAGAGTGCAGCCGAATCGCTTTTTCTTCGAAAGGAAACGCTTCCTCTTCCAGCAAAATCTGATACTGCATGGATTCCAGTTCATTCAGATCTCCGGGAACAGACGAGGCCATTAAATCCCTGGCCAATGCCCGGTACAGTTCGGCGCGCCGGTAGAGAGATTCAGAGCGCACATCCTCGCCCCCCAGCTTCTCTGCATCCAGAAAATAGGTACGCGCGGTTTCAAGGGCTTTTTGTTTGTGGTCAAGCGATGTATCCAGTGGCGGCGCCAGTTCGATGGCCGCAAACGTGGCTGCCGCTTTGGCCCCCAACACCAGCGCCCCTCGCGCCGCCCACTGCAGGGTCTCCTCGGAATGCCACTGGCTGGCCAGCTCGCGGGTTACCAGGGCCTTTCGCCATGCTGCGGTGTTGTTGCCGGATTCCACAAGGCGTTGCCGCATGGTTTGTAGCTGAACATGCTGCTGAGCACTGGTTGCCGTCGGCCCGGTATTCAGGTAAGCGGTATACAGATCGTCACGCTGTTTGGTGGCACCTGCCTCATGGAACAGCGTGGCGGCTCTGAGTTTGTCTGGCCAGGGGTCAGCCGCACGGGCGGATGCCTCCAGCAATTCCGAGGCAGCGGGCAGTGGCTGGCCTGATTCAACATAAGCGTAAACCAGCTTGTCGCTGACGCCATCTGCCAGCGAGTGGTTTGGAAAATCCCGGCGAAAGCCCGTCAGCTCAGCAATGGCAGCAGTAAACTGCCCCGCGGTGAGAAGGGTATTGGCAGCGTCAAAACGGCCACGGATGGCAATATCGGAACCAGGTAATACCCTGCCAATTCGCTTGAAGTGGCCCACAGAGAGTTCGGCCTTACCGGCGGCCGCAGCCTGCTCACCCTGGCGGTAAATAACGGTTGCCAACTGTTGCTTCAACGCTGCTTTTTGGTCTGGAGTAACGTCACCGGCACGGCCGCTCTCAATCAACTCCAGCGCATGGTTCCAGGCTCGCTCCGATAGGCCGAATTCGCTTTGTCTCTGGCGCACCCGCGCGGTCACCAGCCAGCCGGCGTAAAGCTCGGAACCTGACGCATGCTCACTGGTGACAAGCTGCTGGCTGTAGTTCAGGGCGCGCGTATTATCCCCGGATGACATCCACCTGTCGGCCAGATCAGCCAGCAATCCGGGCAGACGGGTGTCACTGGCAAACTGGCTGGCGAACCGGCCTGATTCGTCCGATAGCGCAACAAGATCTGGCGTAAACCCGGCAGCCTGCTTCTGACCGTCAACCCCGTCGCGCAGCAGTGCAATCGCCGCCCAGGCGGCGTCTGCCGCTTCTGAATAATCACCAGACTGATACCCGGCCTGCCGGAAGTCCGTCAGTGCCAGCTTATAGTCCGTTGCCTGTAAACGGGCATCACCTGCCAGTCGCAGAACCTCGCCCTTTTCAACGGTTCTTGTTGCCAGAGCCTCATAGAAACCGGCTGCCTGGGAGAACGCATTGCGGGCACCCGGTGTGTCGCCCTGCTGTGCTGCCACTTCAGCACGATGGTAATGGAAATCAGCCAGTTCACGGCTGAACTGCTGCCATCTGGCCTGGTAGGGTTCATCCAGCGCCGCATAAGCCTGAGGCGCACCAAACATGGCCACATAATCCGCCTTTGCTGCCCGAACCCTGGCCGCCTGCCCTGCCCGGGCCCATACGTCAGCGATTTGCGCCATAAACGCAGGATTCTCAGCGTGGCCGGGAGCATGCCGCACAAACGCATTATTAACCGCAACACTGGCTTCAAAATCACCTTTTACTGCGTAGTAATCTGCCAGCCGGTCAAACAAAAGGTATTCCCAGTGCCGCGACGCCGGGCCGTTCAGCCAGGCCAACAGTGTGTCTGCCCCGTTACGACGGGCAGCCATCAGCGCCAGAACACGGAAGGTGTCATCAATGGTATCGACACTGGACTCAGGTACATTCTGCAGGCTTTGTGGTGTCGGCAGAAATTCATCCAGCACCGTGAGGAAGGTTTTGCCCGCCCGATCCCAGGCAGAAGGCCCCTGCTTGAACTGACTCCAGCCAAGCATATAGTGAGCCTTGGTTGTCAGCTCTGCGGCCTTCCCGGAATCAATCAGCGCAAGGTATCCTGCCTCTGCTTCGGCGTAATCGCCGGCTGAAAATGCAGATTCTGCAATTCTGAACCTGGCTTCAGGTACCAGCGGTGAGTCAGGATACAGGCCGACCAGTTGCTTAAGCCGGCTGACAGAAGCCTCGGGTTGCCCGGTCAGTGCATGGGCTTTTGCCATCTGGTAAATCAGCTCATCCAGCCGGCCACTGAAGGCACCCTTGGCCAGTATGGACTCGTAACTCTCAATAACCTCACGGTAAATGGTTTCCTCCTCTTCCGGGGAGAAACCAATGTCCTGCCCGGAGCGATCCCGTATGTTCGCCAGCCGGTTCAGGGCATCCACACGAACCTCTGGTTCATCTGAGGTTTTGAAGAGCCGCTGATAACGCCGGGCCACTTCGGTGGGCGAGATGGCCGGCAATGGCCGGGATTCGAATTTGAGGAACACCGGGCGCATGTCGGCAATAGTTTCGCCATCGCGGCCCAGTTCTACCCGGAACGAATCCTGGGCATGGGCATACCCCATTATTATGAACAGGCAGACAGCGCATATCAGGCGATTCATGGCTTGCCCTCCCCGAGATTCTCCAGCGCCAGGTACTCGTAGAGGTGGGCAATCTGCTGTTCCGTTTTATCCAGCGCAAACGCCATTTGCTGGTCCTGACCGGCCACATAGTCCAGCGCAAGTTTATCCAGCAACGCCTCGGCACGGTTTTTAAGGCGGGCTGCCGATGCCAGGTGCCTGGCAGAGCCCGCCTTTAGCTGCCTGGCCTGTGTCAGCTGCTTTTTCAGCGCCGCAGGCTGCCCGGCAATGCGGCCCCCGAGGTTGTTCAGGCGGTTTGCCGTGGCCGCCAGGGTCTCGCTGAGCGTGTTCAGTTGCGTAGCCTGCAGCGGGGTCGTTGCCCTGGCCTGCAGGCTTTCGAGTGTTTGCTGCAGATTTTCCTGTACCGTGCTTTGCTGCCGGGCAAGGCCAGCGGACCCTGCCCGGCCGTTCTGGCCCGCAAGGCTGCTCAGTTGCTGTTGCAGCACACCCACAAACACAGCCAGATCTTCCGATTGCCTTGTCAGTTTTTGCTCCAGTGTTCTCAACCCGGCGACCCGGCTGACTGCGGCCTGAGCCTCCGGGGTTTTGAGAAATTCAAGCAGGTAAGCCATACGTGGCTGGGTAAGCGTGCGGCTGTCTGCCAGAAACCATTCCAGGTCGGAGCTTCGTGCGTCGGCCACCAGCGTTTTATAGGCGCCGTCTTCGCGGATTTTGTCTGCCAGTTTCTTCAGGGTTACCCGCTCGCCCTCATAAGCTGCATTGGCCGCCAGATAAGCCTCACCGGCTTGCCCCAGGTACCCAGACAGATCGTAACCGCGCCCCATGCCTATCCACGCATCAGCAACGCCCGGATAGGCCAAGGGGTATTTTTTGGCCCGATGCCAGCTCTGCATAGCCGCCCGCTGATTACCCCGCCCGGCCAGAGCAAGGCCATGCAGGTAAAGCGCCTCTGGCGTGCTGTAACTGTCCAGTGCCACTTTTTCCAGAAAGCCTATGGCTTTGTCGTAATCTTCCTGCTTGTACGCCAGATAGCCGGCCCGAACCAGTAAACGGCTCTTTAATTGTTTACTGCGATCACCGACGGAGTCTTTTTCAGCCATGGCCAGAGCAACCCGCAAAGACACCAGCGCTCTGGCGGGATTCAGATCTTTCTGAGCGTAATCTGCAGACAGATTGAGGTAGCCGACCGCGGCCCAGTACCCCTCTTTCATACTCGCCAGAATCTGACCCGCACGGCCCGTGTCGCCCGAGGTGCGGGCTAATTCTGCCAGCTCATACAAAGCCTGCTCTCTGGTATCCCCTGAACCGGATCTGGCCGCCATTTGAAACCAGTGCGCCGCTTTTTCCAGGTTGCCCTCTGTCAAACGGTGACTACCCAGAATCAGCGCTGCGTCGGCACGATGGTACTGCCCTTCCGTAACCCTGATCAGCTCATCCAGACCCTGCTGCACTTTTCCGCTACTCAGCAATAGCCTGGCACGCAGAAAACCAGCGGAATCACCTTCCAGTGTATCTTTGAATGCTAATACCGGAGCCAGGTGTTCCGTTGCCAGCGCATAGCGCACCAGGCCTGCCCTGGTTTCCGGAGGCACACCCACCGAGGCAGGCGCAGCTGCCACAGAGCCGGACAACAACATCAGGCTGACCGGTGCCGCCACAACTACAGCAGGTACTGCACTGAGAAAAGCAGACAACACACGAGCCCTTATGTCCATAGCCACAGCCTTCCTACTTCCACTCAACAAATGAGACCTGCGGCTCGTAGTCCGGGGCACGGGCTTCCAGGCTCATTTGCAAACGAAGGGTACCGGGGCGTTTCCGGAAGCGATGAGTGGCCTCCCGGCGAACGAAATGATTGTTGGCTGAACGGGCAGTGATCACCGTTTTCAGTTCGTGCGTGCCGTTGGGCAGATTGCCGGTAAAGAGTTGTTGTATTCCTCCTTCCTCGAGCGCGCCCCGTTCGCGGTCTGTGTACAGATGCGAGGCAACCGGCTTGCCGTTCACAAACAGTTCAACGGAATCGAGATCGAGCGAATCACGGGTGGTGAGTGTCAGGAACACCGCCAGGCGGGTATCGGCCGGATGCAGAAGCTTCTGCTCCAGCGCAAACACATCGGCAGAATGCTCTGCCACCTGAGCTTTCAGTTGATTGATTTCAGAGTCCAGGGTATCGGCCGTTGCCAGAGCGGACAGCATCAGCGCACAAAGCGCACTGCCAAAGGCCAGCAACCGGTGCACCCGATAGAAGGATATGCGCTGTTTTTGTTGGTATCTGATGCCGAACATCATTCGTACACGGCCTCCTGACTGACGTATAAACCGGGCATGCGTCTGTAACAAACTGGCAGGAAGCGTAACACTTGGTAACCGACAAGAACGGTATCCAGATCACCA
>CAYUTG010000003.1:25279-31864 GCA_964447555.1 uncultured Marinobacter sp. | reverse complement strand
TCGGTGTGTCGAACAATTTAACAGGTCCGGGCTCCGAGGCTACACATCACCCTGGGATTCGGCGGCGAAAGGCTAATAACTCATTGTTTATATGACCATTTTTATTATTGGCCTTTATCTTGCTGACGTCAGTATGGCGGGAAAGCCTTTCGGGCCGCCCCGCTTGATATGCCGAGCTTTGCCGATGCCCTCAACCGCATCGGCTTTTTTTATTTACTTAACTGCCTCATGGCCGATTCCAGGCCATCAACGGTCAGTGGGTACATATGATCACCCACCAGCTGGCGGGTCATTCCCAGAGATCCACCCGTACCCCAGTAACTCTCTGGCAGGGGGTTCAGCCACACCACCTTCCTGAAGTGATCCTGTATCCGCTGAAACCAGGTGGCACCCGCTTCTTCGTTCCAATGCTCAATCGACCCACCGGGATGGGAAATTTCATAGGGAGCCATGGTGGCGTCACCGACAAAAATCACCTTATAGTCCGGCGTGTACTTATTCAGTATATCCCAGGTATTGGTGGTTTCATTCATCCGGCGAATGTTGTTAGTCCACACGGTTTCGTAAATGAAGTTATGGAAGTAAAAATACTCCATGTGTTTGAATTCCATCCGCGCCGCGGAGAAGAGCTCTTCGCACACCCGTATGTGCGGGTCCATGGAGCCGCCGACATCAAAGAAAATAAGCACTTTTGCGGCATTGTGCCGCTCGGGAACCATTTTCAGGTCAAGATACCCGGCGTTACGTGCCGTTGAGTTGATGGTGTCGTCCAGATCCAGCTGGTCTGCCGCGCCTTGCCGGGCAAATTTGCGTAACCGGCGCAGTGCCACCTTGATGTTCCGTATGCCCAGAGTGATGCTGTCGTCCAGGTCTTTAAACTCGCGCTTTTCCCAGACTTTAACAGCCCGCCCATGGCGGCCACCTTTCTGGCCGATACGAAACCCCTCGGGATTGTAGCCATCCGCGCCAAACGGGCTTGTACCGCCTGTGCCAATCCACTTATTACCGCCGGCATGGCGCTCTTTCTGCTCTTCCATGCGCTTTTTAAAGGTTTCAATCAGCTCTTCAAGCCCGCCAAGCGAATCGATTTTCGCCTTTTCTTCGGCTGACAGATGCTTTTCGAATTCGGCTCTTAGCCAGTCATCCGGAATCAGCGCCTCCATCAGATCATCCAGGTTCTCGATACCTTCAAAGTACACTTTGAAGGCACGATCAAACTTGTCGAAGTGGCGTTCGTCCTTTACCAGGCACAGTCTGGCCAGATAATAGAACTCTTCCATATCTGCAAACGCCAGGCGCTGCTGCAGCGCCTCAAGCAGGTCCAGGAATTCACGCAGGCTGGCAGGCACCCTGGCCCGCCGCACTTCGAGAAAGAAATCAATCAACATAAAACAGGCTCTTACCAGATATCAGTTGCAAGGCGTACCAGAATCAGTGGCGGCGACGCGCCATAAACGCCAGCTTCTGCAGCAGGTGAACATCCTGCTCGTTTTTCACCAAAGCCCCGTACAGCGGCGGCAGAGCGGTACTGGTGTCTTTTTCCCGCAACAACTGGGCAGACAGTTCGTCGGCCATCAGCAGCTTCAGCCAGTCGATCAGCTCGGAAGTAGAAGGCTTTTTCTTCAGGCCGGGAACCTTGCGCACATCAAAGAAAACCTCCAGTGCGTCCCGGACAATCTGTTGCTGCAATCCCGGAAAATGAACATCCACAATATCCTGCATGGTGTTGTGGTCCGGAAAGCTGATGTAATGGAAAAAACACCGGCGCAGAAATGCATCGGGCAGTTCCTTCTCGTTGTTGCTGGTAATCACCACAATCGGGCGCTTCTTCGCTTTAACGAATTGCTGGGTTTCATAGACATAGAATTCCATGCGGTCCAGTTCCAGCAGCAGGTCGTTTGGAAACTCAATATCAGCTTTGTCGATTTCATCAATCAACAGCACCACCTGCTCATCGGCCTCGAAGGCTTCCCACAGCTTACCCTTTACGATGTAGTTGCTGATGTCCTTTACTTTTTCATCGCCCAACTGGGAATCTCTCAGCCGCGAGACAGCATCGTATTCGTACAGGCCCTGCTGAGCCTTGGTGGTCGATTTGATGTGCCACGGAATCAGCTTCATCCCCAGAGACGCCGCCATTTCTTCGGCCAAAAGCGTCTTGCCGGTGCCGGGCTCGCCCTTGATCAGTAGCGGGCGCTGAAGAGAGATGGCGGCATTTACGGCCATCTGCAGATCGTCTGTGGCTACATAATTTTCGGTACCGGTAAACTTCATGTGTCTGGTTCCTGTCAGTTTGATTTACAGCTATTTCTTTGGTTTGTCGTTGTCATCAGACAGATCGTCATCAGAAGAATCGTCTTCTGAAAGACTTCCGTCTGGAAGGTCATCAAATTCGGACAGATCGAAATCTTCCAGGCCGAACTCGTCGTCTTCCTCTTCTTCTTTCTTAACTACTGGCTCATCGCCCCTTTCAGCCGCAGGTGCGTCTTCGTTGGTGAGCTCAGAGCTATCTTCTTTTATGGGCTCAGGGCTATCTTCTGCAGGCACCTCAGCCAGTTCATCCAGTTCCGGGATGGTTTCATCGTCATCTGGCAATTCATCCGTCTCAACAACCGCATCCGCCACGGGAATGGCTTCATCATCGGCATCGTCCACCACCTCATCAGTGAGCTCCGGTGCCGGTGCATCCTCTGGTTCTGCCTCATCCGTTAGTTCGGGAATAGGGTCTGATGAATCAGACACAACAGCCGCTTCGTTTTTACGTCGTCTGAATAAAAACCAGACCACCAGACCGACGATAACCAGGCCTGCCCCGCTGGCTGCCAGGATAGCCCACAAGGGTATACTCAGAGATTCCTTGCTGGCGGGCTGCGCGGGTTCTGCGGGCTCCTCCGCCACCGGCTCTCCGGCTTCAGGTTGCTCCACCTGGGCAACATCAATCGGATTGTTAATCAATGGCTCGGAGACGACTTCCGGGGCGGACTCAGGTGCTGGCTCAGGTTCAGCAGCAGGCTGCTGTGCCTCATCCGCGAGACCAAAACCCTCACCATCCGGCGTGCCAGTTGCGCCTTCGGGAACCACAAATTCGGTAACGGCGCTGAACTTTCGGGCAAATGTCTTGCCGTCAGCAATAACTTCTACGGTGTACTCACCTGCCCCCGGCAAACCATTAATGGTGTCTGTGTACACACCATCTTCCGGCGGCTGATTGCCGGAAAGTACCTTGGTTCCACTACGGCCGTCATCAGCTGTAATCACAAGGCTGACGTTCAGCACATGCAGAAAATCCGGGTTGGTGATTTTGTCTCCGGCCTCAAAAAAGGCAACATTCAGCTCCACCGGCTCGTCTTTGGTAAACGAGGCAGGAACCGGGCTGACAACCATTTTCAAATCGCTGACAACCGTCACACGGCTGCCCTCACCTAATGTGCCCTTCACCCGCCACTGGCCAGCGGTGGGCTCATCAACGGTAATCAGGTCGTAGCCGGTTTCCCTCACCCAACGAAAATTGGCAGGTGAATTCGACAGGCTGACCACGGTGCCATCAGGTCGAACAAGCTCCAGGCCTTCGTTAGTTGCCGCTCCGGAGCCTTCACGGAAAATCAGCGCAGTAAACTCCTTTACGCCGCTATCTACCGTAAACGCATTGCCTTCAATAGGAATCTGCTGCTGGGGGATGGCGGTGTTCAACGCCTCAAGAAACGCACGGCTCAACGCTCCGGCATCTTCGGCCACCTGAAAGCGCCCGCCAGACTGGCTGGCCAACTGTTTCAGGAACCCGGCATCGGCTTCTGACGACAGCGCAACCGGGTGAAACCTGGCCCCTTTGGAGGTCAGTTCTGGCAGAACCTTTTCCAGAATCCGGGTCTCTTCCTTCTGGTTTCGCGCCGCACTGTCTGAAATATCCACTTTGCCATCTGTCAGCAAAATGTAATGGGTGTTGTGCAGGTCATTGCCGGTGATGTAATCATCGCTGGCCACTTCAATGGCCTTACCCAGGTTGGTTCTGAGGGCGACAGAATTTATCTGGGCTGATCGGTCGATGGCCATTTTACGCCATGTATCGGTAACGTCTCCGTGGGGTACCAGCATGTTTACGTACTGGCCAAAGGTCCATACCCCGGCCTCGGTGCCTTCTGGCAGCATCCGGGCCAGCAGGCGTACGGCTGGCTGGCGCAGATTGCCCGGGTCGTTCTTCTTCATGGAGCCGGAAATATCAACAATAATCCGGATGTCTGCCGCCTCCGGAAGGGTCAGCTCTTGTGTTTCTTCGGCAAGCACCACGCCGGGCAGGGTCAGGCATGTCAGTAAAATGAGAAGGAAAAACTTTGGCATGATCGTTCTCAGGGCCTTATAGGGTTCGTTTTTGTTTTAATCGCGTTAACGCTTAACCAGCCGGTAGCGCACAATGTCCAGAATCCAGGCCAGCAACATCACCAGCCCGGCAATACTCAGGTTAAAAAATGCCCGGCCCGCGTCTGCCGCATCACCCAAAATTAACTCATAACCGCCGTACAACCAGGCAGGTATCCACCAGCCAGCCACTTCGGGCGATTCCACCGGGGTGAGAAACACAGCCACCATGGCCGCCAGCAACAGCGTTCTCAGCCCATAAAACGGCAAATAACGGAACGCCCGCTTCATCATGTAAAAAAACACAACAAACGCTACGGCGTAGGCTGTCCAGAATATGGCATAGGCCATTTGTGCATCAGTATCAATCATTACAGAACCCAGTGAATGATGTGGTCTTCCCAGTCTTCTTCGGGCACGCGGGCCTCAGAGACAACTTTGTGACGAACAGACACCCCCGCCCGGTGCACCGACTCAGGGTCACCGCTGCGTAACGGGTGCCAGTCTGCCAGTGGCCGGCTCTCCGCCAGCGTTCGGTAGGCGCAGGTGTAAGGTAGCCAATGATAATCGTTCACGGTGCCCGGTGTCAGCACAGTGCAGCCGGGCACGTTTTCAAGCCGCTGTGGGTAGACGGTGCAACGGCAGGTCTCGTCATCCATGTAGCGGCACACCAGATCTGTGTGGTAAACCTCTCCGGTGTCTTCATCTTCCAGTTTGTTCAGGCAACACTTTCCGCATCCGTCGCACAGAGATTCCCATTCCGCGGCGGTCATTTCATCCAGACGCTTGCGCTGCCAGAATGGAATCTGCGCAATCATGAATTCCGCTTCTCCAGCTTTTTGCGAAACTCCACAACATAACCGGCCTGCTCTTCCGGCATTTGCAGATAGAAGTCTTTCTCTTCCAGCGCCTCAAGTACCTGCTTTCCGTTGGTCCGGGCCAGTTTGCGATCAGGTGTCAGCACCAGATCCATGGCGTGAACCGGCTGCCCGAAAATGCCTCTCAGGCTTTCGGGCAGGTCGTCCCAGTTCTGCCCACGACGCACATAGAGATAGGTGTCATCTTTTTTGCTGCTGCGAAATACAGAGACAAACTTTCGCTCTTTCATGATGTCAGTAATTCCTCAATATCGGCACGTACCGGTGCCAGTATCTGTTCGCGCCAGCCCTTAAAGAAAGCCTGATCCGACAGATTCCGCTCCTGCACCACAAGCTCTAATCGCTTTCTTGGCGCCAGCAATTCTACCGGAATATCAGATGCTTCGGCAGCTTTCCTGAAAAATGCCTTTAACTCTTTAAAGAAAGCCTGCTGGTCTCTGGTCAGGGGTGGAGTTATTGGCTCAAAACCAGACAGGTCTGCATGCAAACCGGTTTTTATACAGTCTAACAGGGTATTGCCGTAGCGCCTCACTGCGCCGGACGGCACGCCTTGTATATCAGAAAGCCCGCTCAGGGAGTCTGGCACACGTTCAGCTATGGCAATCAGTAAGGTGTCGGACAGCACCCGGTTTCGGGGCCGGTCTTTACGCTGAGCCTCGGCTTCGCGCCATTGCACCAGTTCCCTGAGTACGAGTTGCTGCTGCAGTGGTAACGCCCAGCCTCCACGCAACTTCAGATAATGCGTGGCCAGGTCTTCTGTGCCGGCCAGATCATTGGCAAACCGGGCAGACTCCTCGGCCAGTGCGGCTTCCAGACCACGCTGGCGTAAATGACCGAGCACCCATTCATACATAGGCTCCAGAAAACGGATGTCATCAACAGCATAACGTTCCTGAGCTTCGGATAGTGGTCGTTTCAGCCAGTCTGAACGAGTGGCGGATTTATCAAGTGCCTCACCAAACAGGGTTTCGACAAGCCGGGCGTAACCCACTGAAAAACCTGCGCCGGCCAGGGCTGCGCCTATCTGCAGATCGACCAGGCCACGTAGTTTAATGCCCAGCCAGTGGCGAAAAAGCTCCAGATCTTCACTCATGGCGTACAGAAGCTTTGGTGATGCTGCATCTGCCAATCGCTCCCTGAAGCACAACGACTGTTCTGCAACGGAGGGGTCCACCAGGCAGAACTCCCCGGCCAGACCAAGCTGCACAAGGCCGGGAATCGGATAGAAGGTACTGACCCGCTCAAACTCTGTATCCATTGCCAGCGGTTGGTCCGGCGCACGGTTCAGCCAGCTATCCAGAGCCGCAGGCTCTCGCAGCCAGAGAATGGAATCTGGTGCCGCAGGGGCAGAAAG
>CAYUTG010000003.1:23497-25179 GCA_964447555.1 uncultured Marinobacter sp. | reverse complement strand
GTGCCGCAGGGGCAGAAAGCGCCGCAGGCGCAGTTGTCGGCGGTGTATCGGAAAGTGCCATAGGGAAGCCTGGTAGGTTTAATCAGAGAGCGGTTTGCGGCCACGAAATGCGTGAGTCAGAGTAAACCCATCCACATAGCCAAGTTCTCCGCCAACGGGAATTCCGTGGGCAAGGCGGGTAATAAGAATATCCCGGTCGGCCAGCCGGTCTGAAATATAGTGGGCGGTCGCCTCACCCTCAACCGTGGGGTTGGTGGCCAGAATAAGTTCAGACACCTGCTCCAGTTGCACGCGCTTCAGCAACCGCTCAACCCCGATTTCTTCGGGCCCAACGCCGTCTATGGGGGATAAGTGCCCCATCAATACAAAATAGCCACCCTTGTAATCACCGGCCTGCTCTATTGCCAACAGGTCTGACGGGCTTTCCACCACGCACAGCGTGCCGGTTTGTCGTGATGGGTTTTCGCAAATGCCACACAGTTCAGTGTCTGCAAAGTTCTGGCAGCTTTCGCAACGGCGCACGCCGGTCATCGCATTACTGAGTGCATCAGAAAGCCGGGCCCCGCCCGAACGTCCCCGCTCCAGCAGGTGAAAGGCCATGCGCTGGGCCGTTTTCTGCCCGACACCCGGTAAACACCGAAGCGACTCAACAAGTTCATCAACCAGCGGGCTGAACGCCATGAAACATCCTTTAACTGCGTTTACAGGAACATCAATGCTTAAAACGGCATCTTGAAGCCGGGAGGCATGCCTATTCCGGACATCATGCCTGACATTTTGTCTTTCTGGTTGGCCTCAACACGGCGCACGGCATCGTTAACGGCGGCTGCCAGCAAATCCTCCAGAATTTCCTTTTCCTCCTCCATCAGAGAGGAGTCTATATCCACTTTGCGTACATCGTGGCGGCCATTCATGGTGACTTTCACAAGGCCAGCTCCGGATTCGCCAATAACTTCAGCTTTTGCCAATTCTTCCTGAGCTTTCTGCATGTCTTCCTGCATTTTCTGGGCTTTTTTCATCAGGTCGCCCATATTGTTCATCATGCCTTATCTCCTGCTTGTCTCTGCCGGGCGGATACTGTTTTCGACGACCCGAGCCTCAAATCGTTCCACAATAGATTGTACCAGCGGGTCAGTGCGAATAGCCTCCTCAGCGGCCTGCTGGCTGGCTATACGCTGGCGCTCTTCATACGCAGCCGGCGTATGAGCGCCGGGGTCACCGGCCTCTATGCGTAACTGAATGGTGTCACCAAAGTGATTTCTCAAGCCCGAGAGAATTTTTTCTTCATGGCGGGCATTCAGTAAACGGGCATGGCCGCTGTCTATAGTGAGCACAACGGTTTCGCCATCCTTCGTCATAGCCCCGTGACTGGCAAGGTTGCCTGGCATGCCAACAATACCCAGTGACCGGAAATCCCGTTCCCAGACAAACTCACCCGGGGGCTGCTCCACTGGCTGCGGGGAAACAATGTCCGCTTCGGGTTCCTGCCGCTCTTCATCAGGCTGCTGGCTCTGAACCTGGGGTGCCGGCTCAGGTTCGGGCTCCGGTTCAGGCTCCGGTGCCATCCCGGGCTCTGGTGCGGGCTCTGCAACCGGCACAGATTCTGAAGCTGGGATGGGCTCTGGTTCAGAGGCAAGCTCTGGCTCCGGTGCGGGCTCTGGCTCCGGTGCGGGCTCTGGCTC
>CAYUTG010000003.1:8566-23397 GCA_964447555.1 uncultured Marinobacter sp. | reverse complement strand
GCTCTGGCTCCGGTGCGGGCTCTGGCTCCGGTGCGGGCTCTGGCTCTGGTGCAGGCTCTGGCTCTGGTTCTGGCGCAGCTTCAGCTTCAGGCCCGGGAGCCTGCGCTACCTCCGGTTCCGGAGCAGGCCGGGGTTCAGGTTCGGGCTCTTCCCCTGGCTCTGTGGCACCACCCTGTCCGGCTGAACTTATCCGGGGCGGTTCACGCCGGTCTGTGCCTGGCCGGAATGCCAGCATGCGCAGCATGGTCATTTCAAACCCCATACGCGCATCAGGGGTAATGGCAAGGTCTTTGCGGCCCATCAACGCTGCCTGATAGAACAACTGGGCATCTTCAGCACTCAGACTACGGGCCAATGCCTGAACCTGCGCGGCATCTCCAAGGGCGTTGTCGGCGCTTCCAGGCACCACCTGCTCCATAGTTACCCGGTGGAACAGCGATAAAAGATCCGCAAGGATAATGCTGTAATCCGGTGCAAACTCAGATATCCGGCTAATTTCCGCCAAAAGGCCGGGGCCGTCGCGTTCCACCAGCGCATTCACCAGTTTTTCAACATCGCGCTGGTCAAGGGTACCCAGCATACTGCTGACATCACTGGCCGCCAGTTTCTGATTGCCAAACGCGATGGCCTGGTCAGTCAGGCTCAGGGCATCCCGCATACTGCCATCGGCTGCTCTGGCCAGCAGCCAGAGTGCTGGTTCTTCATAGGAAATCTGTTCTGCTGTCAGCACATGCTGAAGGTGCCCGACAATGTGTTCGGGCGTCATGCGCTTGAGGTTAAACTGCAGGCACCGGGACAGTACCGTTACCGGCAACTTCTGAGGGTCTGTGGTTGCCAGCAGGAACTTCACATGCTCCGGCGGCTCTTCCAGGGTTTTCAGAAAGGCGTTAAACGACTGGTTGGTGAGCATGTGCACCTCATCAATGAGGTACACCTTGTAGCGGCCGCGGGTGGGCGCATACTGAACGTTGTCAGTAAGTTCCCGCATATCATCAACACCCGTGCGGGAGGCAGCATCGATTTCAACCAGATCAACAAACCGGCCTTCCTGTATTTCACGGCAACTGGAGCATTCGCCGCAGGGTTTTGCGGTAATACCGGTTTCACAGTTCAGGCACCTGGCCAACAGGCGGCCAATGGTGGTTTTACCGACCCCACGGGTGCCGGTAAACAGATAGGCATGGTGCAAACGCTGGTTCTCCAGCGCATGAATCAACGCCTGGAGAACGTGTTCCTGGCCCACCATATCCTCAAAGGTATGGGGCCGCCATTTTCGGGCAAGTACCTGGTAGCTCATGATTCGCCAAATGCTGAGAAAAACGCGTATAACCTTAGCATGGACGCGTGGTGGTAAGAAGCAATAAGACGTCAGTTGCCGGAACGGATTTTAGGGCGGGCAGACACCTCCATACCAAACGGTGCCAGTATTTGACCGAGCGTATCGATGGTGGCATTCCCCTCGTCCCGCTCCACGGCGGAAAGCGTATTCACCGACACCTTACAAATTCTGGCCAGACGAGTCTGATTGAGACCTGCCCATTCCTTGCGCATTCTGCGAATAGCTTGCCCCAGAGTAATTTCACCCAATTCAAGCTGTCGGATAAGTACCTGCTTGTTCGCTGCCCGCTGAACCGGATCCTGAATAGCATCTTTCTTCGTCACGGGCTTTTCTCCAACTCGTCCAAAACCTGATCAAGATAGTTCAGGCGCACACCAGGGTGGTTGAGCATAAGCTCCGGTGCGCCGAGCCCCTGAAGGTCATTTTGCCACCCGGATAGCCCTTCGAGCCTTTTGGTTAAGTGATATGTTGCCTCAGAGACATCGTTAGCCAGCAACCGAATCACTTTCGCGTAGTTTGCGTTAAGGCCATCGCCTCGCAAATCCTCCGGCCAGCGCGTGGTCCTCGCGATACCTTCAGGGTCCAGCGCCATTGGTGCGAGATCATACGCTGGTGCCAGCTTAATCGCCCCACCATCCTTGATGATGGCCATATTGCGGCCGTGGTTGTCACGGTTACCAATCACTGTATTCAGAATATCCCGAACAAGGTAATCTGAAAGAAGCGCATCAGGTCCATCAGGGTGCGGAATGATCGCCTGAAGACGACTGATAACGTCAACATGATTAAGTGACGCACCATCACCAATGCGCCCCATAATTGAATAAACAGATTCTACGCCATGGTGAACAATGCCCTGCCCGGCCACCTCGCGGTCAAATCTTGGCAGCCACAAAGTCGTATGCTTACCGGCATTATCTATCCGAGCACCTTTAATGGTATTAAACCCGCGTTTCTCCAGCGCCTGATAAACCGCGGTTTCACCCTCAAGCACAGCAATATCGTTCGGGCTTTTTCTGCCCCGTGGAAACTTAACAAGCCAGTGTTTTGCGATTTGCTCATCCGCTAGCGTACCTTCCAGCGCAAACTGACCGTCGAAATTTTCCGCAAGCAGCAGCTTGGGTGCATCTCCACCGGCCCCTGTTGCCCCGCCAAGTGCGATTCCGAGAGCCTGCGCATACTCAATCAGGCTATCTGCCTTCTCAATCACCTCTTCCCGGCTAAACAGGGAGACGCCTTGGTGATTCACTCGCTCATTAAACTGCTCTGCTGCCTCCTTAATGCGCAAATTGCCAATAGGCGCTATGCAGCCTTCCTGTAACAGAGTGGTATCCAGCACTTGACCGGGATCTTTTGAATAGCCCAGGTGTCTGGCCCAGAACCTTCGGCCAGCACCCTGTGGAATAATATCCCGCAGAACAGGAGCTATCTGCCCGGAATGATAATCGCCCCCAAAATGACAGGGCAGATTTACACCAGCGGCACGGTGATCAATAAGATTGGTTTGACCGAGGTTTCCCGAGGATTCAAGAGCCTCAATCGTATAGCCTGCCTGATAATAAAAGCTGGGTTGGCCATACAGCCCCTGATCAGGGTACATAAACCGCACCTGCCCGGCCGTACGCCAGGCATTGCCCCAATGTATTTCCAGGGTAAGATTCATGACCACGCTCATTTTTACCAACACATTGGTAAAAAATACCAACTTCGCATAAATTTTACCAGCAAACTGGGAATTCCAAGAGTTAGCGCAGCGTCAGGAGCGGCAAGTAAGGTGACAATAAAGAGGCATTCGGAAGGGCAATCTGGGGGTGACCCCATCAGCGACACTCCGGCACACAATTCCATCGCTGCGGCTGCTCCCTTCCGGGCCTGACCGGGTTCACGATTTCATGTTGCGAAGGCACCAACAGGGCCACCATAACGGCGCTTGCGGCGTTTTCCCCGAAAGCGGCGCGAATAGTAGCAAAAGGGATTGGCGACTACAACGACAATGTCCCGCAAACTTACCTGTTACAGGTAATTCATGCCGGAACCCTCGCCGGGCGGGTTAATTTAATTTACTCTTCCTTCAGGTAATTACACTTTATCCCGCATAATTCCGGATAAAAGCTATGTCTGAAAGCAGCAGCAAACCACCCGCATCCCTTTCCCCCGGCCAGTGGTCGTTTACCCGCTGGAAAACCATAGGGCAGCTTGAAGCTCTGGAAGTGCACCACCCACTGTTCCGCGCCACCCTGTTTCTTCAGGGTGCCCACCTGGTTCAGTTTGCACCCAATAACGAATCTAACTGGCTATGGCTGAGCGACACGGCGCGCTTTGAGCCAGGCCGGGCCATTCGCGGCGGCATTCCCATCTGCTGGCCCTGGTTCGGAGACCCGGCCAGAAACGCCCCGGAGATACGCAAGCGTATTCACACCGAATCGGCGCACGGCTTCGCCCGTTCAACCCTGTGGAAGCTGGAAAATGTGCGTGAAAGCGCCCACGAGGTGGAAATCAGCTTATCCCTTAATGCCAATGATGATTTCGGTAACCTGTGGAACGGCTACGCACTGGCCCTGATAACCTTTACCTTTACGGCTCACACCTGCCAACTGGCACTGACCACCACCAATCTGGGCACCGAGCCCATGGCCTTCAGCCAGGCACTGCACACCTACCTGCCCACCCTGGACATTGCCCGCACCCGCCTGCTTGGCCTCGGGTTCAGCAATTACATCGACACCCTGCACAACTGGGAACACCACGCTCAGGAAGGCCCGGTGTATTTTGACGGAGAAACAGACCGCATCTACGAAGGCAACGAACCTCTGACCGTCGTAACACCCGCGGGCACCCGGAGAATAACCAGCGTTGGCAGCGACTCCACGGTGGTATGGAACCCCGGGCCAGATAAAGCCGCGCGGTTATCGGATTTTCCGGATGCAGCCTGGAAGACAATGCTGTGTGTCGAAACTGCCAATGCCGCCGGCGATTATCGAGTGTTAAATAGCGGGCAGAGCCTTACGTTGGGTGCGTTACTTGAGCGCACATAGAACCAGAGCATTACTCAACGGGGAGTCAGCATGAGCCTGGCATCGTTTTTGAAGTCCAGACTGGTGCCCGCTGATCTGGACCAGCACGTTAACAACATCCGCAAACCAATAGGCACACTCGGCTACGACCCCTGGGGTTACAATAACGAAGCCATCAAATACGGGTTCGCTCTCACCCGCCAGATTTATGAAAAATACTTCCGGGTAACCGCTCACGGCGTTGACAACATTCCCGCAGAAGGCCCGGTTCTTATTATTGGCAACCACAGCGGCCAGCTACCCATCGACGGCCTGCTGGTCGGCTACGCCCTGGCGTCGCGAAAGCAAAACCCACGTATTCCCCGGGCCATGATCGAACGCTTTTTCCCTACCGTACCCTGGCTGGGCAACCTTCTTAACCAGGTGGGTGCGGTACTGGGCGACCCGGTTAACTGCGCAAAAATGCTCGCCAACAACGAAGCTGTCATTGTGTTCCCCGAAGGGGTGCGTGGCTCTGGCAAACTCTACTACGACCGCTACAAGCTGCAGCGGTTCGGAAACGGCTTCATGCATCTGGCCATGAAATACAAAGCGCCCATTGTTCCCGTAGGCATTGTCGGCTGCGAAGAAACCATACCCGCCGTAGGCAACATAAAACCCCTGGCCAGATTGCTGGGCATACCCTACGCCCCCGTTGCACTGCCAGTGATACTGCCCGCCAAAGTGCACCTTAATTTCGGGGCGCCCATGTATTTTGATGATCTGGAAATTCCCGAAGAAAAAGTGACCGAACGGGTGGAAAAAGTAAAAGCCGAAATCAGCCGGCAGATCGACAAAGGGCTCAGTGAAAGGAAGCAACTGTTCTGATGGCTACAGCAAACAGACCCCGCATACTGGTTACCGGCGCAGCAGGGGCCCTTGCCCGCAGTGTTATCGGCCAACTCCGTGGCCAATGTGATCTTGTGGCCGTCGATTTTCGGGAACAGGTACACCTTGGCGACGATATACCCAGCTACTGCATCGATTTCAACAAGCGGGTATTTGAAGACTTAGTCAGGCGCTATAAGTTTGACGGCGTGATTCACCTGGGCCGCATTCAGTCAAGCCAGCTCACCCGCATGCGCCGGTACAACGCGAACGTTCTGGGCACCCAGAAACTGCTGGACCTCAGCCATAAATACGGCATCAAGCGTGTTGTTGTACTGTCCACGTTTCATGTTTACGGTGCCGTTGCGTACAACCCGGCACTGATTGATGAATCCGCACCACTGAAAAGTGCCGGCCTGAGTGCCGATCTGGTCGACTCTGTAGAGCTGGAGAATCTGGCCAACATTTACCTCTGGCGCTATCCGGACCTTAATATCACCATTTTGCGCCCCTGCAACATCGTCGGCCCCGGCGTTCGCAATACCATCAGCAGCCTACTGGCCAGCAAGCGCGCCCCGGTTCTGGCTGGTTTTTCACCCATGATGCAGTTTATCCATATAGACGACATGGCCAACGCCATCGTGCTGGCGTATAAAAAACCGGTTCGGGGAATATTCAACGTGGCCCCGCAAGACTGGGTTGCCTACCAGCACGCACTGAAACTCTGTGGCTGCCACAAAACGCCCATTCTTTCCGTGCCTCCGGCTATTCCGAAGCTGATACTACGCACCCTTAAGCTTCGCACCTTCCCGGCTCACCTGATGGACTTTTTCAAATACCCGGTCGTTATCGATGGCCGTGCATTTGCCCGGGAGTTCGCCTTCAGCCCAACGCGCCCACCGGCTGAAATCTTTCGCTTCTATCGCGAAACCAAAAACACCTAGTGTCGATTCAGTTTACACATCGAACCTAAAGGCGAGGCAAGTAGCAGGCCCAATGCCTCCCAACTTACCAGAACAAAAGCAGTTATCGGGCTCTGGTACACTGCCTGCTTACCCTCTGTTGTTCCTATGAACTCCGGCCAGCCTCGTTAATGACATGTACACAGGGCAAGCCTTCATAAATAACAACAGAGGTTCACATCATGATGAAACTACTTGCAGGCGCACTGGCAGGGTCTGTGTACGCAGCTGGTTGCTTCGCCGCCCCTATTACGGATAACTACATTGGTGGCACCCCCACCCACTCCAGCTACTACGGCCACGACGTAATCGGTCACAGCTACGATTTCGACGTACAAAGCATGGAAGTCACCCAGACCGGCACTCAGTTCCAGTTTGATATTGCCACAAACTTTGCGGGCAAAACCGGCTCATTCTATGGCAGCCAGATTGACTACGGCGACCTGTTCCTTGGTTCATCCTGGAACCCAGCAGCGGATACACGCAACGATACCTACGCCAATACCAGCTGGACTTACGCACTGGTACTGGATAACCACGCAGGCAACGGTGGCGCACTGACCCTGTATAAACTGGTGGGCGGAACCCATACCAACGGCACCCTGAACGGTAATGTGATACTGAGCCAGAACCTGATGGAGCCAACCAATAACATCTACAGAAAAGACCAGGAAGTGCGAGTGGACACCCAGAGCCAGAACGCGATCTCCATGGCGACAGGTTCCTGGAGTGTTGGCCAGCAATCGCTGTCTATGTCTATTGACCTGTTTGGCACAGACCTGATGAACAGCACCGACCTGGCTTACCACTGGACCATGTACTGCGCCAACGATGTGATCGAAGGCAAAACAACCATAACCGCACAAGTTCCGGAGCCTGCTACACTGGGCCTTATGGGACTGGGCCTGGTTGGCTTGTTCGGATTCAGACGCCGCAAAGCAGCCTGAACCAGCAAGTAACCAAAAAGGGCCCGGTTGTCGGGCCCTTTTTAATCGTGACTACGTTGTGTCAATTTTTTTGACAGTGGCAGTAGAATCCCGTCATGCTCACGCAGTCGCTTCAACAAGAACTTTTTAGCGTGCTTTTAAACGACTTCAGCGTGATCAGTCATTCTGCCGCAGCCCTTACCTTCGGGCTGCTGTCTATCCTTGTGGCTGCGCGTTATTTACGGCGAGACGTAGACCGCGCCCTTTTCCTTGCCGCCATGGTAACCACACTCTGGGCATCGGCACTCGTCAGCCAGAGCCTCTGGGGCTTTCCAGGTTTCTTCACCCGCTATTTACTGGAACTACTCAGAGATGCCGCCTGGATAACCCTGCTGTTTGCCATGCTGCGGGATGCGTTCCGGCAAGGCAGCCTCACAGGGCAGCTCAAACGGATACTTGGTCTTACCACACTCATACTGCTGGTTGTTCTGGTCAGCACTGGCTTGCTGGAATACGTATTCGGATTTTCCATCCTGAACGGGAAAACCAAACTGCTGGGGCAAATAGCCCTCTCATTGCTTGGCCTGTCACTGGTCGAACAAATCTGGCGCAACGCACTCAGCTTTGGCCGGTCCAGCATGAAATACCTGTGTATCGGCATAACAACTCTGTTTGGTTTTGATTTTTTCATGTACGCCGACGCCCTGCTGTTCGGACACGTATCGGATTCGTTCTGGAACGCCCGGGGGTTCATAAACGCTGCACTGGCCCCGCTATTCGCCATTAACGTTATCAATACCCGCAAGCAACCGGTCGACTTTCAGCTCTCTCGCTCGGCGGTGTTCCATGTCGGGGTTCTGGTGTTTGCCGGTGCCTACCTGATCTTCCTCTCCATCGGCGGGTACTACGTGAAGGTGCTGGGCGGCGACTGGGGTGGCGCACTTCAGGTGTTGTTTTCTGCTGTTTCCCTGGTATTTCTCGCAACGCTGCTGCTATCCCGGCGCATACGCGCCAGGCTGATGGTACTTATCAGCCGCAACTTTTTTGATTACAAGTACGACTACCGGGAAGAGTGGCTGAAAATGACCCAGGAACTGGCCGATCTCAGCGACGAACCGCCGTTACCGCAGCGGGTTATCCGCATACTGGCCAGCCTGGTGGAAAGTAACGCAGGTGCCATCTGGCTTCGAAGCGAGCAAAACACCTACGTTCTGAAAGCCTCGGTTAATCTGTCTACACCCAAGCACACCACCATCGATGCCGATGCGGACCTGGTTCGTTTTCTCGAAGCCCGCGAATGGATCATAGATCTCCACGAATACCGGGCAGACCCCGTCAGCTACAACCTTCTGGAAATCCCGGATGCCATCGGCCAGACCGCCGAGGGATGGCTGGTAATCCCGCTTTATCTGGATAAAGAAATCTACGGCATTGCCATGGTTGGCAATCCTTACGCACGGGTTGATCTTAACTGGGAGAACTTCGATCTCATCAAGGTAGTCGCCAGGCAAACCTGTAACCTGCTGGCCCAGGCCGATGCGCAAAACCGCCTTTCCCGCGCCATGCAGTTTGAAGCCGTGAGCAAGGCCTCTGCGTTCATGGTACACGACCTGAAAACCGTGATTGCACAACTGTCCCTGTTGGTTAAAAACGCACCCCGCCACAGAGACAACCCGGCCTTTATTGACGATATGATCAACACAACCGACCATGCCGTACGCAAAATGTCGAATATTGTTGACCACATCCGCAACCCGTCATCAGACGATCCGGAAGGGCTTCAGACGGTTGACCTGTCTGCCCTCATAACCCAGGTAACCGCAGATTACAGCCACCAGCGACCAGCACCCTGTTTTGAGGGACAAAAGTCAGCCGCCCTGGTGTATGCCGATGCAGAACAACTTCGCAGCATTCTTGGCCACCTGATCCAGAACGCCCAGGATGCCACCCCACCGGATGGTGACATTACACTCACCCTGAAACGGGCCAAAGGTAATGTTGTGCTGTTTATACAAGACAGTGGCCACGGCATGAGCGAGGCTTTCATAAGCAACCAGTTGTTTAAACCATTTGAGAGTACAAAGGGTCTGACCGGCATGGGCATCGGCGCCTACCAGGCCCGGGAATACATTCAGAAAATAGGCGGTAATATAGACGTTACCAGTGAACCCGGCATTGGCTCCTGTTTCTCTGTGCGCATTCCGCTGGCTGAGATACACACAACCACTGCTGAAAAACCGACAGACTGGCCGGATTCTGACACCAATGAACCGGAGGTGAATGCCAATTAATTGGCATGTTGAACGGTAAATGCCAACAGTCATTGCAAAATGGCAATATTCAGTTAAGAATCAGACTTATGGAAATGCTCTCCAAAAAAGGATTTGTGGCGTTGTGACTAGACGACTTCTCATAGTAGAGGATGACCCCGGCCTGCAGAGCCAGATGCGCTGGTGTTTCAGCGAAGATCTGGACGTAACGGTAGCCTCAGACCGTGAATCGGCATTGGCGGCTCTCAGGCGAACGGAGCCAGAAGTAGTAACTCTCGATCTTGGCCTGCCGCCAGATCCCGGTGGTGCGTCTGAAGGCTTCAGCCTTCTTGAGGAAATACTCAGGCTTGCTCCGATGACCAAAGTGATTGTGGTCACCGGCCGGGAAGACAAAGAAAACGCCGTAAAAGCCATCGGCATGGGCGCATCAGACTTCTACCAGAAGCCGCTGGATGCCGATATTCTCACCTTCGTGGTCAATCGGGCACTCCGCCTGGCCGAGCTGGAAAAAGAGAACCAGGCCCTCTCCCACCAGGGAAACGGCACAAGCATAAAGGGCATTGTGGCCGCCAGCCCCCAGATGCTATCGGTTTGCCGCACCCTTGAAAAAGTAGCCCCAACCGATGTCACCACCCTCATTGTTGGCGAAACCGGTACCGGTAAAGAACTGCTGGCCCGCGGGCTGCACGATCTCAGCCAGCGCGCCTGCAAGCCCTTTGCGGCCATAAACTGCGCCGCCATCCCCGAAAACCTTCTGGAAAGTGAATTGTTTGGCTTTGAGAAAGGCTCGTTCACTGGTGCGACCCAGAGCAAAAAAGGAAAAATTGAGAGCGCCAACGGCGGGACACTGTTTCTGGACGAAATTGGCGATATGCCTATGTCGTTACAGGCCAAGCTCCTGCGTTTTTTGCAGGAGCGAGTGGTTGACCGGGTGGGCTCAACCCAACCCATACCGGTGGATGTACGGGTTATCTGTGCCACACACAGGAATGTAAAAAACCTGATTGAAAGCGGCAGTTTCCGGGAAGACCTCTACTACCGGATCAGTGAAATCACCCTGGATGTCCCCTCACTTCGGGAACGCACCGGCGATGCGCTGGTCATAGCACAATCGCTGCTGAAATCACTGGGTAAGCAGATGGACCGCGCCAACCTCGCATTTACAGAAGATGCCATCAACGCCATCAACCATTACGAATGGCCGGGCAACGTTCGGGAAATGATCAACAAGGTCAAGCGCGCCACCATCATGGCCGATGGCAAGCGGATAACCGCAGACGATCTGGATCTGGCGTGTGATCACCCGCCCCAGGACAATCAGCTGAACTTAAGGCAGGTGCGGGAAAACGCAGAGCGCCAGGCAATTATTCAGGCACTGCGATCCTGCCAGTTCAATATGGCTCAGGCATCGCGGCTGCTGGGGGTAACACGGCCGACCCTGTACAACCTGACCGATAAATACCGAATCGAGACGTCCCAGGCGGAAACCGATATCTGACACCCGCGGAACAACAAATAACAAGACCCGACATAAAAGAAGGAACTGGGCATGAAGCTAATCAAGGCAGCGCGTATTACTCTTCTCTCTACCGCCATCGCCCTCTCCCTCGGAGGCTGTGGAGACGAAGCTACCGAGATGACTCAGCAGGAAATTCAGTACATCAGCCATCTCGACCAGGCGCGCTTCTACCAGCGACAGGGCGAGCTTAAAGCGAGTACGCTGGAAGCCCGCAGTGCCATTGAACTGCAGCCGGAGAAAGCAGACCCCTACTTTGTTATTCTGCAAAATCTGCTGAAAGCCGGCGATGCAGAAAACGCCGAACGCCAGCTAAACCAACTTACCAAAGCGATGGCCGACAACGGCACGGTGATCAGCCCGGCCAACCAGAACCAGGCCAGCCTGATTCGCGCTGAAGCGGATTTCTATCAGCACAAATTTGATGAAGCACTGGCCGCCCTGAAATCGGCCTCGTTTACCGACCGGTCCCGCAAGCTGGAAGGAAAGATTCTTGAAGGCAAAATTTACCACGCTCAGGGCAACTTCGATAAAGCCCGGGCCGCGTTTGAAGACGCCAAGTCCATTGACACGAATTCCGCGTTACCCCTTATTGGCCTGTCCCGCCTGGCCTTCACAGAAAACAATCAGGCAGATACCACCAAATTTTTGAAAGAAGCCGAGGAAGTGGACCCGGCAGAACCTCAGCTCTGGCTCTGGAAAGCACAGTTCGCCCAGGCCAACGAGCAATGGGAGAAGGCCGAAGAGGCTTATATTCGCGCCCTGGATGATATCGGCCAGTTCGATGTAATGACCCGCCAGAAGTACGAAACCATCTCTGCCCTGATCACAGTGCTCCGTGCCCAGGGAAAATCGTCTGAAGCCTACGTATACGAAGAAATACTGGCAAAATCCGGCCCCGGCATGGTCAGGAGCAACCTGATCGCTGCCCAGGAAGCCTACAACCAGGGCGATCTGGATACCGCCGCCCGATATCTTGAAGAAGTACTTCGCCAGGCACCTTCACACGAACAAAGCGCGCTGATGCTCGGCATGATCCGTATGCGCCAGGGCCGTGTTGAAGAAGCAGAAAAACTACTGGCTCCCGTTGTTAAAGCCACAGACTCGGACGAAGCCAGCAAACTGCTGGCAG
Organism: uncultured Marinobacter sp.; assembly: GCA_964447555.1. GTDB lineage: Bacteria > Pseudomonadota > Gammaproteobacteria > Pseudomonadales > Oleiphilaceae > Marinobacter. The sequence goes on along the minus strand of CAYUTG010000003.1, from coordinate 11,371 downwards.
CCACCAAACTTCAGTTGCGAGACCCGGAGGGTGCCAAATCCATTCTCAGCAACCTTGAACATGCCAACAGCGACCCTTCCACCATTGCCCTCGCGGGCATTGCAGCACTGGCCAGTGGAGACCAGAAATCCGGTGAGGCACTGATTGAAAAATCACTTCAGCAACAGCCGGAAAACCACGAGCTTCGCCTCAGATACGCCCGCTACCTGATTCAGGCGGGAAAGTACGACCAGGCCATAGCCAATGCCCAAAAGGTTATTGAAACTTCTCCGGAAACTGAAAGCGCGCGAATTGTGCTGATTGAAGCCTATGTAAAATCCGGCCATCCGGATAAAGCCGTTGCCGCAGCCGACCAGTGGATAAAAGATCGCCCCGAAAGCATGGGTGCTGTACTGGCCAGAGGCCAACTGGCGCTTCAGAACGGCAATCCGGATGAAGCAAAGAACTATTTCACCAGGGCCAGCAAAGCCTTTGCAGATTCCCCCACCCCACTGATAGCACTGGGCAATCTGGCGTTAACTCAGAACCAGAAAGAACAGGCGCGTCGCTATTTTCACAGCGCACTGGAAATGGCACCCGATACCCGCCAGGCCATTGTTGGCTACAGCAACGCAAGTTCCCGGGAAGACACCATAAAGCTCATGAACGAGCTGATCAAAAAACACCCCGATGCCACCGGCCCTAAACTCCTGCTGCTTGAAAATGCATTGACAGAGGGCGACAGCGCAACAGCGGATAAACTGACTGCACAATTGCTGGAGCGGAAGGCAGAAGATACGCCCTCTGCTGCAGAGCCAACGGTAATCAAAATATACGGCGCCGTGGCCACACAATTCCGGGACAAAGCGCAGGATAAAGCCCGGAAAGTACTGGACAGAGCCCGGGTACTGTTCCCGAACAATGAGCAGATTGCCCTGCAGGCAGCGGATCTCGCCTTCCGTTCCGGCGACCCCAACGCCGCCCGTAAAATCATTCAGGAAGCCAAAAAGCTTCACCCGGATTCAGCCAACCCCTATCTGATTGAAGCAGCGTATTACGAGCGCCAGAAGGAGTACCAGCAGGCGTCTGAACTGTACGAACTGGCCCTGAACAAGCAGAAAAGCGCCGGCACCGAAGCCGCCTACGTTCGCGCTCTGAAAAATGCCGGGCGGGTGGAAGCTGCCATCAAAGCGGCGGACGCGGCTGTCGAGAGCTACCCGACCAATCAGCCAATACTGGTGACAGCCGCCATGCTGTACCAGGGGGCTGATCAAAAAGCCAAGGCACAGTCGGCTTACGAAGAGCTGCTGAAACACAACCCTCAGAACATACTGGCACTGAACAACCTGGCCTGGCTGTACCATCAAAACGGCGACAAGCGCGCCATGGATCTGGCCCGAAAGGCTTACGAGCTAAAGCCCGATAACGCAGCCATTGCAGACACCTACGGGTGGATACTGTTCCAGGCCGGCAAACAGTCCGAAAGCGTGAAGGTGCTGGAGAAAGCGCACCAACTGGCGCCGAACTCTTATGAGATTGGTATGCATCTGGTGGAGGCTTACCGGAAGGCCGGTAATGACAAGCAGGCAAAAGCCATACTCAGCAAACTGGATGCCAATACAGATGGCAAGGATAGCTGAACGCTATAACCTTGCTAATGACATAGCGAAACGTTCCTAAGGTGCGGTGGCAGCCATAGCTTCTGGCAACAATACTCTATGTATCGTTGCTCACGGAGGGTTCACTATGGCTGTCATCAGATTTCTAAGCCTTGTAACACTGGTTGCGGTGATCAGTGGCTGTCAGAGCTGGCAATATCAGGGCATTGAACATCTCCCGCCAACTGCGGCTGTTCCGGCAGTCAGTGAACCTGGCAAAGTAGATGTCTGGTACTTTGATGACATTCCCGGAAATAACGTACAACAATTACTGGACTCCCCTAAATACCCCGCCTCTCCGGATGAAATCACCGAGCTCAGCCAGTTAGAGAGAAGCAACAGCAGAGCCAATAATTACGGCACACTGATTCGCGGGTACCTTGAGCCACCCACCACCGGTGAATACACCTTCTACATAAGCGGCGATGATGAAACCCAGTTGTGGCTATCGGATTCACAATCACCCGATAACATCGTCAAAATTGCCTCAACCATGGCCACACCCATTGGTAACTACATCCGTTACAGTTCACAGACCTCAGGCATTCATTACCTGGAGGCCGGCAAAAAATACTATTTCGAATTAAGACACAAAGAAGGCGGCTGGGACGACCATTTCTCTGTTGCCTGGTCCGGGCCAGGTATACCGCAGCAAATCATAGGCGGTAACTACCTGTACAGCTGGGCAGAACAGGCACCGGGAACTGCACAGGAAATGTCACAGGAAGAAGCTTACCGGCTTGGTTACCGGATCGGCTATTTTGATGCCAGCCAGGGCCTTAGCTACAACGGCGAATTCCCGCCCCTGGATGAAGACAACGATGGCCTTTACGACAACTGGGAAACCGTATTCGGCCTGAGTACAAATAACCCTGCCGATGCAACCTCAGACACAGACGGTGACCTGCTGACCGCACTTGATGAGTTCTGGGCAAGAACCAACCCGGCACTGGAAGACACGGATGGCGACGGCCTGCCGGATGGTTATGAATACGCCTACGGGCTGGACCCGACCAACCCCGCCGACGCAAACCTTGATCTCGATGGAGATGGCTACACGGTACTTCAGGAATACCAGGCCGGTACAAACCCGACCGACGCAACCGAGTTTCCCGCCCCGGAAGCCGTCTATACCAGCGGTTTCGTTGGCCAGTACTTTTCCGGTGCG
>CAYUTG010000003.1:0-8556 GCA_964447555.1 uncultured Marinobacter sp. | reverse complement strand
GACACCACTATCAATTTCAACTGGAGAACCGGCAGCCCATCACCGGAAGTGCCCAAAGACCGCTTCAGTATTCGCTGGCAGGGCTGGTTCACCCCACCCCACTCCGAAGGCAGCAGGCAATACACCTTCTCAACAACCACCGATGACGGCACACGGTTGTATGTGAATGGGGCACTCGTGATTGACCACTGGAAGAACCAGAAGCCAACCACCTATTCAGCCACCGTCAGCCTGGAAGCCGGCACCGCCGTTCCCGTAACGATGGAATATTTTGAATTCGGCTGGGACGCATCGGCAGCCCTCACCATTACCGACGACACCACAGGCCAGCCGCTGGACACCTCAAACGTCATTACCAGCCTGGCTCTGGACAGCGAATTCAGTGAAAGCACCCTGCAGGATTCCATCGACGATCTATACAAATTGCGCTACGGGTTGCCAATTATGCAGCCTGTCGCCAGCCTGACATTCAACAACAGCGGCGTAACTGTACTGGAAGCCTATCAATCTGGCCTTCACCCTTACACACTTGAAACTGTGTCGAAACCAGACAGCCCCAACACCAGCACCCCGGGGACAGGTACAGGCGGTGGCGGCGGTGAAGCCGGAAACAGTGTAACCCTCTCCTGGACCCCCCCCGGCACCCGGGTAGATGGCAGTAGCATTGCCCTGAGTGAAATTGACCGGTACCAGATTCATTACGGCCAGACCCCGCAAAACCTGGAAAAGGTGGTCGAGGTACCAGCCGGAACCACTAAATCCGAAATCAAGAACCTGTCCTCCGGCCCTTGGTATTTTACCATTCAGGTAATCGACACCAATGGCCTGAGCAGCGAACCTTCAGACCCGATTGAACACACAGTGCCGTAGCAACATGATTGTCGAATTATTTTACATTCAAAAAACCACTAATTTTATTTATTGTTATTTATCAACAACATAAAAACATGGCACCAAACGTGCTTTATATACATCGACGTTCGAAACAGCCCACTCACCGGAGGAGTGACTCAATATGAATAAAATGACACAAGGTTTAACTCTCGCGGCCGCATTAGGCCTGTCTGGCTTCGCTCAGGCGGCTTATATCGATGTCATTGCCAATACAACACCAGCGGCAGGTGCCGTTGCTATCCCAAGCAGCAACGATTACGCAACTGGTGTGGGCATCGGCACTGATTTCATCGGGCCACAGCTGTACACAACCGCTGATTCGGTATTGCTGTCTCACTCAGTAACATCCGTTTCAACTGACCCGTTTGTACTGACCTACACCTATCTGGGCTCTGAAGCCGGATACACAGGTTCGTTCAACGTAGGTGGTGTTGAGATTTTTAACACTGACTCCACCGCTCTGGGCACCTCCCAAAGCTTCCTGCACAACAGCGGCACCGGCAGAATCGACTTCGGTTTTTCTTCTGATGCATGGGGTTCACCTGTGGGCTCTACTTCAAATACTGGCACCGGCAATATAGGTGGTGGTTACAACTTCTCTATTTTTGAAGTTGGCGAAGATTTCATGGTTCTCAGCCTGGATGATAACAACCAGACAGACGACAACCACGATGACATGCTGGTTAAAGTACAGGCATCCAAAGTTCCTGAGCCAGGCACCCTCGCCCTTCTGGGTCTGGGCCTTGCAGGGTTCGCGGTACGCATGAAAGGCCGTAAAAAAGCCTGACATCTGGCCGTGTGCTAGACTATAAAGCCCTGCAAATGCAGGGCTTTTTTATGTCTCTCTCACATGTCCGCACGATTATAAGGTGCCGCTACACCTGTTATGAATATCATCATCCTTTTCTCCGGCACTGGCCGCGGATTGAAGAAAGACGCTGAGATACTGAACACCGCGCTTACTGGTATGGGGCACTATTGCCAACAGATCCGGCTTGAGCCAAAACCCGAATGGCGCAAACGGGCATCTCACTACCGCTACCGGCTTGTTGATTTACTGGTTCCTGCCAGATATCAGCGGTTGTTTTATAAATTCTGGCTGATGGGTATTACCTGCCTGAGAACCCTGCCAAAAGCTGACCTTGTTATCCATTTACAAAACACCCACCCTAGCTACCTGCCAATACGGGCACGCCACTGGTTAATCCCGAATCAGGAGTGGTTTATTCAGGCCCGGCAACCCTACCTTGATTTTATTGATAAGGTGCTGTGTAAAACACACCATGCGGTCACGATTTACTCCAAGCTACATTCAGCAGCTCATTATCTGGGCTTCAACGGTTCACCAGCCAGAAAACAACAGCCCGCTCCCGTAAAAAACTTCAGAACGTTTCTTCATGTCTCCGGAAACAGCCAGTTTAAAGGCACGAATGCGTTGCTCGCGTGTTGGGCGCAGCATCCCGAATGGCCAGTGCTCACGGTGGTGTCTAATCACCTTTCATCCAGGCCAAACCCTCTGCCTGCGAACATAGTCCACCACCAGAACCTGCCGGATGAAACACTTATCAACCACTGGCAGCAGGCAGGGTTCGCCATTATTCCATCAGAAGTAGAAGGTTATGGACAGGTACTGGCAGAGGCTATGTCATACGGGTGTATAACCATAACCACCAACGCACCGCCGATGAACGAATTGGTATCGGAAAACCGGGGCATTCTCATAGTCGCTGAAAAGGCCGGCAAATTCAGGCTGGGAACCCGCTACCAGGTTACGCAGGAAGGTATTGAACAGGCCGTGGAACAGGCCCTGGTGCTGGACCAGGCATCGCAGCAGGCACTTTCAGAGAATGCGGTATCCTGGTACCAGAATAATCACCAGGCTTTTGAGCAACGGCTGAGCAGCTTTATTGATGAGCTGCCCGCTCAAAGTTGATCTCCTTTAGAGCTGCCGGGAACGATGCATTAACAAAGTCAGACAACGCTTTTTCAGCATCACACTGTTCACACGTCAAGCCAGCTACCAGCAAATTAGCATCGGTCCGGTTGCTGAAGAACCCCTGCACCTGCGCAAGTTTTGCCTGCCACTCATCCGTTTCCCACAAACCTTCCACAAAATACGAATAGGCCAGATGGAGCTTCTGGCCAGTAATACGGTTTTTCAACGTAACGCCCTGCACCTTGCCCGGGAAGGCTGGTGAGATAGTAAAGAAGTGCTCGGGAATCCAGACCTCTTTATCATAAAGCCGGTTGCTGTATTGTATAAGCTCAGCGCCACGCCGCTGGTAATCGTAGGTGAACACCCCGAGATACAACGTCTGATCCGCAGTTCCAAACCGCTTTGCCTCATCCCTGTCAAACAGCGTTTGAGCATACACCCGGTCCGGATGGATTATCCGGGGCTTCCACTCTGCCAGATACTTTCCAAAAACCGGAGCGTATTGCGGCAAATTTATCTTATAACTTTCTGGGGTTTGGGTAATATGCGGCCGCTTCTCAGGCAGCGACACCCAGGTAGCAACTACAACCACAAGCACGGCCAGAACCGCCATACCAGCACGAGTGGGCTGAACGACATCACGGCTCGTAGCTGGGGCATTTAACTCAGTTGCTGCCTCATCATGCTTCTCAAAACGCACCGCAATGAAATACAGTGGAATCAGCGTTGCACCAAACAGCCACCAGCCAAAGTTTTCGTGGTTATGAATCAGGCTGGACTCCATATTGGTTTCATAACCCACATAGAAAATCACAAATACCCGAATCCAGTTCGCTATCAGTGCAAAGGCCACCGCCAGTGCAAACAACGAGACTTTTGAACGCAAGCGGGTAAGGTACATTTCACCATAAATGAGCGCCAGCGCCTGCCCGACTAACAGGTACCGCAAACCGGAACACCCATGGGCCACCTCAAAAGTGCCAACACCAATAAGATGAACAAAAACGCCCTCAATCTCAAAATCAATATTGAACACACCCAGCCAGAGCCTGTTCACCGCCACAGTAATAATCTGAAGTGTCCACGCCAGAAAATCCCAGACCGGGATGGTCAGGAATAAAATCCCTACGGGAACCAGAAACCAGCGCACCTGCTTCCAGCCCATCAGCACCGCAAACACACTCAGCAGCATGGGAACCAGCACCAGTTGCTGAAGTGCCTGCAGGCGAATAAGGCTCCCCAGCCAGTAGCCAAGCAAACAAAGAACGAACGGCACCAGCCAAACAGGATAAAAGCCAGGCGTAACCGGCCTGCGGGCCGCGGCCCGGCAGATCAGCCCCACGGACATCAGCAACAGCAAAAAGCCGTGAGAATAGGATTCGTCCAGCAGTAACCAGCGGCTACCAATCGTCTCTATTGTTGGGAGGGTGGCCAGGCCAAGTGCGAGAAGAACAATAATGAAGGGTGCCGTGGTTTTCAGTGCAGCGGCAGAAGGCATCCATTCCCTGTTCATATATAAAACCTGTTACAGCCGAAAAAATCGGTTAATAGACGAAACCAGCCTTTGAGGCAGCCAGGACCTGGCACCATAGGCCACCTTCAGTAAGGGCGAGCGTACATACTCTACCGTTGTGAATCGAACAGTCTCGCCTTTGAAATGACGTTTGTAAAATGTATTTTTACCGGAGCCGGCTAACAAATCGTAGCCAAGAATATCGGGCTCCCGGAACGCCTGCTCAATGGCATACCCAAGGTGAAGCGTGCCCAGCGATACCTTTCCATGTAGCTTTTCCACAAATCCGGCCTGCAAGTTATACACTCTGCTTCCCGCCTGAATGTCATAGAGCACCGACACAACGTCGTCCCCAGACATCAACACAGACAAACGGGCGCTCTGATTGTTCCCCAGCCGTTCAAGAAGCTTTGTGTGAAAACGAACGGCAAAGGTATCAAAGCAAGGCTTCCCCCATCGCGCATGGTGAAACTGGTTCAAATGCTCCAGAAATTCTTCGGAACTGCCCCAGTTTATGAACCGGCCCTGCAACTCACGCTCAAAGATATCGCGCCGGTTATAGGCCTTCAGCCGCGTATTTCTGCCAAGACTGGCCAGCCAGTTGCTAAAACGGCCAGAGGTGTTCACCAGCATACCCTCAGATTCACTGCGGATAACCTTTGAAACATCGGCGCGGGGCGTCAGCACCTGCTCCCATCGTGCCATGCCCGCCTCATCGGCATCTGGAATAATCAGTTCATCCCATTCCAGTTCCGCCAGGTAATCGGTAATGGCGGCAAGAATGGCGGCGCCGTTATCGCGCTCAACAATAAACTGAACATACTCGGTGCGAACCGTAGGGCTAAGCTTCCAGGCATTGCCTATCGCATGCAGGCGCACAATATCCCAGCCAACAGGCGTGCGGAACCGGTGCTCATACAGCGGAGCAAGGCCGACAAGATTACCCCCTTCGTCATAAACCCCCACCAACCGCAAACGGAGCCCAAGTTCATCTTTCCAGACATCCCACCAGGACATCTGCCAGGCCCAACTCATGAATAAGGGGTCGGCATCACTTTTTTCCAGCAACGCATCCCATTCCGGGCGAGCCTGGTTGAACTCCAGCAATGACAATTCGCGAAGGGTGTACATTTATGCCCCCCCGCGACGTAACCGCTGTAACATCAGCTTTGCAATCAGCCGCCACGGCCCCCGCCAGAACGGGTCCATGGAAAGACCACGAAACAACTCCCTCGTTGCCCGGCAATACCTTCCAGCCGAAAGCTCATAATACCCTTTGCGAATATAAAACCGGCTTAACCCCCGATACTTCTGAACCATACTCAACGCCTGAGGAAATGCCTTCAGGAAGTGGTGAATCTGGCGTTCATTTGCACGGAACTGTGCCTCTTTATCGGTTGATAGCTGATTCGTCATCACCCGGTAATAGCCAAGAACTTCGGCCAGATAGTAAAACCGATATCGGGTAGAGAACCGCAGCCACAACACGTAATCCTCTGCAAGGCGCTCGTTCGTATCGAACCCCCCCATTTCCTGAAAACACTGCTTTCGGGTCATGGTGGTGTTCATGCTTACGAAGTTGTCGCACACCAGCTGTGGCGCAATGCTCCCGCTGTAACGCTTCGCGCGGTTAATGCCCAGCTCTTTACCATTAGCATCAATAACCACATAATCGCCGTATACAACGTCACACTCCGGCACCGTATCGAATACCTGAAGTGTGTGCTCCAGCTTTTCAGGCACCCAGGCATTGTCTGAATCCAGAAAACAGATGAACTCTCCTTTCGCCTGTGCCAGTGCAACGTTCCTTGCCACACTCTGCCCCTGATTCTCCTGCCGGAAAACACGCACTCTCTTGTCTTTCAGGTAGGGTTCCAGAACCTCGGTGGTGTTATCGGTAGACCCATCATCAACAATCAGTAATTCAAAATGGCCATAAGTCTGAGCAAGAACGCTCTCTATGGCCGTCCCTATAAACTCTGCCCGGTTATAGGTGGGCGTAATAATGCTAACCAACGGCTGAATATCCGGCATTATTCAACATCCCTGCCCGAATGGTTACACCACGACTCTTTGGCGGCCTGTAGCAGTTCGCCATCGGAATCGCCTCCCATAATAAACCAGCCCTCATGGCTGTGTTCATACTCCTGCTGACTAAGGCGGCCCTTATCAGCCCATACATAAAACCGGGGCTGCTCCCTGCCCTGGTAAAAACCCAGGGATTTAAACACCTTTTGCAGCTCCGGGTCTGATGTCATAGCCGAATAGGCCAGCGGCTGCTTCTCGCATGCCAGGAACGCCTCAACAACGGCCCGCTTAATACTTGCATTCGTGGCCGGCCCCACATAATCCACCAGCCGTGCCTGGCGTTCACTACACCGCACTACCCCAAGTGCCAATAAGGTGTTACTGGCATCCCGCGCTTCCAGAAAGCGGTAATCTGCCAACGGATGTTGCTGATAACGCCAGTTCAGGTAGCCAGCGTCCCGAACCACGGCTTTGTTGTATCCCCCCTGCACACTTTTCCACAGGTGGTCCAGCTCTTCTGCAGCAGGCAATCTACTGTGAGGGGTCACCTTGCAACGCGCGGTCGACGCGGTCCGGTTTACACAGGCGGTAGCCTGTTGATACAGGTAAAGTGCAAGTTCCCGGGCGGTTTTTGGCCGTACGATTTTCCGGTAAAAATACACATTGCTGCCGGGCACCCAGCCCATTCTGCCAAGTACAATAGTGGCTACAGGGCTGATTCCGAACGCCATCAACACGGGGGATTTCTGTGCCAGCGCCTCTTTGATCAACCGGCCTACACCCTGGCCACGGCATTCTGCCAACACCTTGAAATCGCAGCTCCACATTGCATCCAGGGGTGCTCCATTCCAGATGATGGAAACGGGCACCACGCTGTTGAAACCCACAACCCGGTTATTATCCTCTGCCACCACAGGATGAAAACCGCGGGCCAGTGCACCAGGGTTCTCAAGAAACTGATAGTTCCAGATAGAGGCCTTGAAAGGCACATCAGAAAACAGCTGTAAAACCTGCTTCCGGTGTTTTTCATCACTGAAGGGCACAATATCAGGCACTGATTTGCTCCATCCAGGCCAGGAACATGAGAATGCCCCAGAGTTCAGCGGAATAATCTTCCCGGCCGGTTAAATGTTCACGCCAATAAGCCATCACAACACGCTCGTTAAGGTACCCTTGCTGCCGAATGGCCCCGGGCTGCAACAGGGACTCCGCCCATGGCCGTAAAGGCCCACGTAGCCAGGTGCCCACCGGCACCGCAAACCCCTGCTTTGGCCGATTCACCATAGCTTTGGGAACATGCCGGTAGAGCACGCTTCGCAACAACTGCTTACCAACACCGTCACTTACGTTGTATTCCAAAGGTAAGGATAGCGCGAATTCAACAATGCGCGGGTCCAGCATCGGAACCCGGGTTTCCAGGCTACAGGCCATGGCAGCGCGGTCTACCTTCACCAGAATATCATCTGGCAGGTACCAGTTAAGATCCCGCCACATCAGCGTTTTCAGACTCTCTGGTTCAATCCCGTCTGGCAGTGGCGAATTCAGGCCGTAAGCAGGCTCTGCCTCGGGGTTAAGCAGGCACTCAGGCTCGTTCCAGAACGAGACCGATTCGCGGTAAAGTTCCGATAAGCTGCCGGCACGGGCTATGGCACGTTCAGCCTTTAAGCGGTGGGCAATTGCAAGCCGCGACCGATTCCGTTGTGAAGGCACAAGCGCCTGCAATGCCCGGCTGGCCATGCTTTCCGGAAGTGCAGCCAGCGCCCTGCGCCCAAAAGCCTCAACCCCATGGCGCTCTTGCCAGCGCTTCAGTACCGCCGGGTACCGGCTGTATCCACAAAACAGCTCGTCGCCGCCGTCACCGGAGAGTGCCACGGTAACGTGCTCACGGGTCATCTGGCTGACCAGAAATGTGGGCAACTGAGAAGAATCAGCAAATGGCTCATCGTAAAGCGAGGGCAGCCTGGGTACCAGATTCAACGCATCGTCCGGTTGAACATAAAGCTCTGTGTGCTCCGTCTTCAGGTGCCGGGCCACCTCGGCCGCATGTATGGCCTCATTAAAGCCCGGCTCATCAAACCCAATGCTGAACGTTTTAACAGGCCGGGTTGCGCGGGTCTGCATCAACGCCACAACGGTGGATGAATCTATACCACCGGATAAAAACGCCCCCAATGGCACATCAGAC
>CAYUTG010000002.1:9062-41504 GCA_964447555.1 uncultured Marinobacter sp. | reverse complement strand
GGTGTCTATGTATACGGACAGTCGAGTTATCCTTCAGCGTTTGGGGCTAGACTGAATTTGCATCTGATGGGATCTACACCTTTACTGCGGGCATTCGCAAAAGAGCTTGGAATTTCGCTAAAGGAAAGCTGTGGTCTAAAAGCCTGAATATCCGCTTTGCGACCGAAGCGATCAATTTATAGCAACCAAACTGCAGCCAACTCACGGCGTCGTTACCATCTGGTCGCATTGGTGTTCAACCTGAACTGGTGTAACTTTAAACGTTCCCCACGTTTAATCATGCAATGAAGGAGTGTTGCCGTGTCCCGGTCTGAACAGTTTGCCAGCGATAACTACAGTGGTGTTTGTCCTCAGGCCTGGAAAGCGATGGAAGCGGCCAACCGCATGGATGAACCAGCCTATGGCGAAGACAGTTGGACCCAGCGCGCAGCAGACGGGCTGCGCTCGCTATTTGATACCGATTGCGATGTGTATTTTGTTTTTAATGGCACTGCCGCCAATTCGTTAGCTCTGGCTTCCATGGGGCAATCTTTTCATAGCGTGATCTGCCACGAATTAGCGCATATCGAGACGGACGAGTGTGGTGGGCCGGAATACGCATCCAATGGAGCCAAGCTGCTTTTAGGGCAGGGCGAAAACGGTAAGCTGACACCGGAAAGTATTGAGCATCTGGTCACCAAGCGTAGCGATATTCACTATCCCAAGCCCAAGGTCCTGAGTCTCACTCAGGCCACAGAAGTCGGGGCTATTTATACGCCGGAGGAACTGAGGGCCATTCGCGCATTGGCTGATCAGTACAAGCTGAACATTCACATGGACGGTGCCCGGTTTGCGAACGCGGTGGCGGCACTGGAGGTGCACCCTTCTGAGATTACCTGGAAGGCTGGTGTCGATGTGCTGTGTTTCTCCGGAACCAAGAATGGCCTGGCGCTGGGGGAGGCTGTCGTGTTCTTTAACAAGGCGCTGGCTGAAGACTTTGAGTGGCGCTGCAAACAAGCCGGGCAACTGGCCTCTAAAATGCGCTATATTTCCGCACCCTGGTGCGGGCTTCTGGAAAATGATGTGTGGCTGGACAATGCCCGGCACGCCAATGCCTGCGCAAAACGGCTTGCAGACGGGCTGGCGGGGCTGCCCGGCATCAAACTCAGATACCCGCGACAGGTCAACGGCGTATTTGTTGAAATGCCGGAGTCTCTGCAAGCTGCCCTGCGGGCGAAAGGGTGGCGCTTCTACAACTTTATTGGAGGGTGTGCCCGGCTGATGTGCTCCTGGGCGACAACACCTGCGGTGGTTGATCAGTTTCTGGCTGATGTGCGCCAGTTGCAACTTTGAGCCCGGGCAGGGCGGGCCCTGCAGGCTGCAATGCCCCGGTAGTCGGTGTCAGAGTTGCTGCTTTTATGCCAACATGGCATAACTACAGGTTTGTTGTCTCACTTTCAGTTGGAATAGGAAACAATGCCAAGAGCTAATGAAATTAAAAAGAACTCAGCGGTTGAGTTTGAAGGTAACGTGTATTTTGTAAAGGATATCGAGCGGTCTGTGCCCCAGGGCCGCGCTGGTGGCAGCCTGTACCGCATGCGCATGTACGACGTTGTGTCCGGGCACAAGATCGACAAAACCTTTAAAGATTCCGACATGCTGAACCTGGCAGACCTGGTACGCAGGCCGGCAACGTTCTCTTATTCAGACGGCGAAGAGTATGTCTTCATGGATACGGAAGACTTTACCCAGTACAGCCTGAACAAAGAGTCTATCGCAGACGAACTGCTGTTTATTACCGAAGAAACCCAGGGTGTTATGGTGATTCTGGTCAGTGATGCGCCCGTGTCTCTGGCATTGCCGCCAACCGTTGAACTCGATATAGCTGAAACCGACCCGTCGGTTAAAGGGGGCTCTGCTACGGCACGAACCAAACCGGCAACACTGTCGACTGGTCTGATCGTTCAGGTTCCGGAACACATCTCCAGCGGCGACCGCATCAAAGTAAACGTTGAGGAGCGTAAGTTTCTGAGCCGGGCCTGATCGGCCGCCGTTGTGTTAGGGTGTAGTAAAGCTTCTGACACTGTTGGAGGTCGTTTATGAGCATTCCTTCCGGAAAGCTGATCGTGTTCTACGACGGGGCCTGCCCGGTCTGTGTGAGAGACCGGCGCTGGTATGAAAAACTGGCCGGCAGAACCGGTGATGATGTTGAATGGCTGGACATCACCGGCCAGGATGAAGCGCTTCGCCAGCAAGGGGTAGACCCGGACAAAGCGCTTCGGGAGTTGCACGTAAAAGACGATCAGGGAAACATACACCGCGAGCTGGATGCTTATATTTTGTTGATGTCCCGGGTCATGGTGCTGAAACCACTGGCGTGGCTGATTTCGTTACCGCTGATCCGGCCGTTTCTGGCGCGGTTGTATCATTCCTGGGTGGAACGCCGCCTGGCGGCACGCTAGTCTTCGCTGTCGTCCAGCATGCGTTCCTGGCGGTCCCGTTCTTCCTCTTTGGCAGCATCAATCACTGCCATAAGCTCATCAACATCGGCGCTGTGGGAGTCGTGTTCAAAGCATCCCGTCAGTTTGCTCTCGGGGTGCAGGTCGCCACTTTCGAAGAGAGCCCAGATCTCTTTGCCATAATCTGTTGTGAGCAGGTCTGGTGCGAACCGGCCAAAATAGCGCCGCATGTTGTCCACATCCCGCTCCAGCATGCGCTCGGCATTGTTGTTGCCCGCGGCATTAACCGCCTGAGGCAAGTCGATAATAACGGGGCCATGGCTGTCTTCCAGCACGTTAAACTCTGACAGGTCACCGTGAATTAACCCGGCGCTCAGCATCCGGACAACCTCGGCAATAACCTGGCGGTGATAATCCCGGGCCTGTTCGGGGGTAAGGGTAATGTCATCCAGGCGTGGCGCGGCCTTGCCGTCAGCGTCTGAAATTAATTCCATCAGCAGTACGCCATCGACAAACCCCATTGGTCTGGGCACACGTACTCCGGCATCTGCCAGTCGGTACAGCGCATCTACCTCGGCATTAAGCCAGGCGTCTTCCTGCTCTTTCTGGCCGTAGCGGGTTTTTTTACTCATCGCCCGGGCGCGGCGGCTGTTGCGCACCTTCCGGCCTTCCTGATACTCCACCGCCTGTTTGAAGCTTCGTTTCTTCGCTTCCTTGAAGACTTTGGCACAGCAAATCTGTTCGCCGCACTGCACCACGTATACCTGTGCTTCCTTGCCACTCATTAACTGGTAAAGCACGCTGTCTACCATGCCGTCATCGACCAGGGGCTGTAATCGCTTGGGTACTTTCATAACACCTTTCTGATTAACGGTAAGCGTGCCGGCCATTGTGTTGCGCCAGCCTGAAGCCAGGAGAGGCAGAGATAATGGTCACAATGGCGCAGAGCTTACAGTAAATGGCTTTTTTCAGGTATTGCCGCGGTTACAGCCCCGGGTCCTTAACATTCTCCATCACCACAAATGTGCTGGTCTGCAACACATGCGGCAGGGCGGAGAGTTGTTCCCCCAGTACCTGCCGGTACTCGGCCATGTTGCGTGTTCGTACTTTCACCAGGTAATCAAAATTACTGGCAATCATGTGGCACTGCTCAACGGCCGGGATCTTTTTGACGGCATTGTTGAAGGCTGTCAGGGCATCGCTGCTGGTGTCGCTGAGGGTGATCTGGGCAAAGGCTATGTGGCTTTGCCCCAGCTTCATCTGGTCAACCAGCGCGGTGTAGCCGGTGATGTAGCCTTGTGCCTCAAGGCGACGCATGCGCACCTGACAGGGTGTTTTCGACAAACCAACCCGTGAGGCGAGCTCCGTGATGGTAATCCGCGAGTTCTTTTGTAGCTCCCGGATAATAGAGTGATCTATCCGATCAAGTTCGGCCATGTGTACCTGTCCGGTAAGTGGTGTCAGTCCGATTGAAGGCGCGCACGAAAGCGGCAACTGAACCGGGTTAGGCAAGTCTCCGTAATGGGCACTATGCTGAGTATTGTAAACATCCGGTCTGGAGCGGATCTGCACGTCATTCTTAAGGGCAGTTTAAGACATTTTATCTGTAAATGTTATTAAAAACGATAAAAGTACCTTTAAAAGGCTCCCAATAAAACCAGATTGAAAAGCAGAATCCGTTTTTACAGTGAAATTGTCTTTGTCGTTATCGGTAGAATGCGGGAAAGACAAATAAACAAGAGGGTACAGCTATGAGATCGCAGCAGTCGGAGACTCCCGCACTTGTCGATAGCCGGCAGGCCATTCGTGATTACTATCTGGCTGACGAATACAGAGCGATTCGTGAACTGATTGCGGATGCTCAGTTGTCCCAGGCCGAGCGTGAGGCTATCTCTGCCCGTGCTGCTGATTTGGTGCGTAGTGTTCGTAAGGGGGCCAAGTCGACGGTTATGGAAAAATTCCTTGCCGAGTATGGTCTTACCACGAAGGAAGGTGTGGCACTTATGTGCCTGGCTGAAGCTTTGTTACGGGTGCCCGACAACACCACCATTCATGCGCTGATTGAAGACAAAATTACCTCTGGAAACTGGAGTGCCCACGTTGGTAAGGCGTCGTCGTCTTTTATCAACTCAACCACCGTTGCGCTGTTGATGACCAGCAATTTACTGAAGGACTCTGAACGCCAGAGCGTTGGTGAAACCCTGCGCAGAATGGTGAAGCGCATGGGCGAGCCTGTGGTTCGTACCGTGGCTGGCCAGGCCATGAAAGAAATGGGCCGCCAGTTTGTGCTGGGCCGGGATATAGACGAAGCTCAGGATGAAGCCACTGACAATATGGCCAAGGGGTACACCTACTCCTATGACATGCTGGGCGAAGCTGCCCGCACGGACGAAGACGCACTCAGGTATTTTGACGCCTATTCCCATGCAATCGACAGCATAGCCGTGAACTGTAAAGGCGACGTACGCAAGTGCCCCGGCATCTCAGTCAAGCTTTCTGCGTTGCTGGCACGCTATGAGTATGGCCAGAAAGAGCGGGTTATGAATGAGTTGGTTCCCCGGGCTCTGAAGCTGGTGCAAAAGGCCGCTGCTGCGAATATGGGGTTCAACATAGACGCAGAAGAGCAAGACAGGCTGGACATTTCTCTGGATGTTATCGAAGCACTTCTGTCTGACCCCGGCCTGGCCGGCTGGGATGGTTTTGGTGTTGTTGTGCAGGCGTATGGCAAGCGTGCGACTCACACACTCGACTGGTTGTACGCGCTGGCGGAGAAGCTTGACCGCCGCATCATGGTCCGCCTGGTAAAAGGCGCATACTGGGATGCCGAAATCAAACGCGCTCAGGTGATGGGGCTTACCGGGTTCCCGGTGTTTACCCGCAAGGCTTGCAGCGATGTGGCGTATTTATCCTGCGCCAAAAAACTGATTGGCATGGCAGATCGCATTTATCCGCAGTTTGCCACTCATAACGCCCACTCTGTTTCGGCGGTTCTGGAGATGACCCGCACCGCAGGATTACAGAATTACGAATTTCAGCGTCTGCACGGTATGGGCGAATCGCTGCACGACCAGGTTCTCGCCGAAAGTGGTGTGCCCTGCCGTATTTATGCCCCGGTGGGCAAGCACAGCGATTTGCTGGCCTATCTGGTGCGTCGCCTGCTTGAAAACGGTGCCAACAGTTCGTTTGTGAATCAGATTGTCGATACCCGCATCACTCCGGAAGAAATCGCCCAGGACCCGATTGATACCGTTCAGGCAATGGGTGAGGACATTTCCAGCAAAGCGATTATTCGCCCGGCGAACCTGTTTGGCTCCCAGCGGCGCAACTCCAAAGGCTGGGATATTACCGACCCGGTTACCGTGGCAGACATTAACCGGGGGCGCGATGCCTTCCGGCAACATCGCTGGGAGGGCGGCCCGGTGATTGCTGCAGGGGTTTCCGGCACAGAGATTCAGGCGGTTCGTAATCCGGCTGACCCTGACGACCTTGTGGGCCATGTTACCTACGCCTCTGAAGAGGATGTGAACGCCGCTATCGCGGCAGCTCAGGAAGGCTTTGCCACCTGGTCTGCAACGTCTGCTGAAGAGCGTGCGGCCTGCGTTCGTAAGGTGGGAGATTTATACGAAGAACACGCCTTTGAACTGTTTGCGCTGACGACCCGTGAAGCGGGTAAATCACTACTGGATGCGGTTGCAGAAATCCGTGAGGCGGTGGATTTTTCCCAGTACTACGCCAACGAAAGCCTGCGCTATAAAGACAGCGCCGAGGCCCGGGGTGTTGTTTGCTGCATTTCACCCTGGAACTTTCCGCTGGCCATTTTTACCGGGCAAATAATGGCAAACCTGGCGGTGGGGAACACCGTGGTTGCCAAGCCTGCCGAGCAAACCTCACTGTTGGCAATTCGTGCCGTTGAGCTCATGCACGAAGCCGGTATACCGAAAGACGCTATACAGTTGCTGCCCGGTACCGGGGCAACCGTAGGTGGTGCGCTGACGTCCAACCCGGGTGTCTCCGGGGTGTGCTTTACCGGCTCCACGGCAACAGCACAGCGCATTAACAATGCCATGACAGAGCACATGGCACCGGATGCCCCGCTGGTAGCGGAAACCGGTGGCCTGAACGCCATGATCGTTGATTCCACGGCTCTGCCGGAGCAGGTTGTTCGCGATGTCCTGGCTTCGTCGTTCCAGAGTGCCGGCCAGCGTTGCTCTGCGTTACGCATGCTTTATGTGCAGAAAGACATAGCCGACCACCTGCTGAAGATGCTCTACGGGGCGATGGATGAACTGGGGGTGGGCGATCCCTGGGATCTGTCCACCGATGTGGGCCCGGTTATTGATCAGACCGCAAAGAAAAAGATTGTCGATCACTGCGAAAAGTTTGAGCGTAACGGCAAGCTTCTCAAGAAAGTGAACGTACCCGAGGGTGGCCTGTTTGTTTCGCCTGCCGTGCTGCAAGTCAGCGGGATTGAGGAAATGGAGGAGGAGATCTTTGGCCCGGTCTTGCACGTGGCAACCTTTGAAGCCAAAGATATTGATAAGGTGGTCGATGCGGTCAATGCCAGAGGGTACGGCCTGACATTCGGCATTCACAGCCGTGTTGATCGCCGTGTTGACCGTATTTCCAGCCGGATCAAGGTTGGTAACACCTACGTTAACCGGAACCAGATTGGTGCCATTGTAGGGTCTCAGCCGTTTGGTGGAGAGGGCCTGTCGGGCACTGGTCCCAAAGCGGGCGGCCCACACTATGTGCGCCGCTTCATGAAAGGCCGGAAAGTTGAGCGTGTAGCAGAGCCCTATGCCCGGAAGGTGGATGGGAAGAAGCTGCAGGGCCTTGTGGATAAGCTGAATACACTGGCCTTGCCGGATGCTGAGGGGCGGTCAAAGGCCCTGACGTCTGTCTTCGGCGATGTTCCTGTTTCTCTGGACCGGCATTCTGAAGAGTTGCCAGGCCCAACCGGCGAGCTAAACAAACTGACCAACCATCCCCGCGGTGTGGTGTTATGTCTGGGCCCGGATGCCGAAACAGCACTGGAACAGGCTCTGATGGCTTTGGCGCAGGGCAACCGGGTGGTGATTGCGGCTCCGGATGTTGGCGAGGTAGCCAACAAAGCAGTAGCCGCTGGCTTACCAGTGGTCAGCGTAGAGGGGCTAGTGGAACCCGAAGCACTGGCGGGGGTTACCGGGTTTCAGGCTGTGGTGAGTTGTGCAGGGCAGCCTCTGCTGAAAATGTACCGGCAGGCACTGGCCAGGCGTGACGGTGCATTGATCCCGCTGATTACCGAGCACACGCTGGACCAACGGTATGTTATTGAGCGCCATTTATGTGTGGACACAACCGCTGCCGGCGGTAACGCCAGCCTGATTGCTGCATCTGAGTAGCAGATAGGGGTGGCACACGGGAAGCCAGCGGCCCGGGTTCGTTTCCGGGGCGCTGGTAAGCGCCGGCTCAGCACACACCCGCTATCGGGTGGCGTAGCGTTCGCGGAGGATATCAACGCGATTCACGTAGGCTTTGGTTTCTGCGTAGGGTGGTACGCCTCCGTATCGGCCAACGGCGCTGGGCCCGGCGTTGTAAGCGGCGGTAGCCAGTTTGGTGTCGCCATGAAAGCGTTTGAGCATTTTCGCCAGGTAATTCACGCCGCCACGAATGTTCTCCTCTGCAATCAGCGCATTATGAACGCCCAGTTCCCGGGCGGTGCCCGGCATTAACTGCATCAGCCCCTGTGCGCCGACGGGGGACAGGGCTTTTTCGTTGAAAGCAGATTCCGCGTGAATGACCGCACGTACCAGCGCCGGATCTACCCCGAATTCTTTTGCAGCGGTTCGGATCTCCCGCTGGTAAGGTTTCAGATACAAAGGCGTGGTATGCCAGTTGACCTTGGAGGCGGGGTCACAGGCGTAGCAGTGGAAGCGGATTACCTCGAAGGTTGCATCCGCCGGGCGGGTGCTGCTGTAGGCGATAACCCCGTGGCTGTCCGTGTAGCGGTATACGGTGGCACTGCCTGTAGAGGGCCTCGGCTGTTCGGGGCTCTTAACATTGGTAAATTCAACGGTACCATCAGCATGGACAATGCGTTTCACGCTGTCTGCCTGGGTTTGCGACGACAGCATAAAAAACAGAATGGCCAGAGAAGGGATCAGATACCTGCTGTTTATCATTGACTACCTGTACTACCTGTCGCTATGAATGACCGCAAACCGGATTATACGGGCTAATGCTGCCGAATAAACCGCATCATTTGTCGCAAAAATGTTACGTTTCGCATTGTGCAGATCAGTTCTCATTCACTCGGAGGCAGTATGCCGGGCAAGACAGACTCTCGGAATATCATTTTGATTGGCATGCCCGGCAGCGGCAAAAGTACCGTTGGTGTATTGCTCGCCAAGCGTCTCGGGTTTGGTTTTGTTGATACTGATCTGTTGATCCAGCAGCATGCCGGGCGCACCCTCCAGTCTATTGTAGATCAGGATGGTTATCTGGCCTTGCGGCAAATAGAAGAAGAGGTTCTGCTTACCCTTGCTGGCCAGCGACAGGTAATCAGTACAGGGGGAAGTGCCGTTTACAGTGCCCGGGGTATGGAGCACCTGAAATCAGGCGGGGTTGTGGTTTTTCTTGATATTCCCCTGGCCGTCGTTGTGCAGCGAATTGGCGACTACAGCTTACGGGGAATTTCCCGCCGGCCAGACCAGACTCTGGATGCCTTGTTTGAGGAGCGGTTTCAGCTGTACAGCCGTTATGCCGATGCTGTTGTGAGAGGCGAAAACAGAACACAGGATGAGGTGTGTGAAGCAGCTATTCAGGCCCTGAATAGCTGCTGATACGAAAGGCCGGTATAGACAGGCCAGGCCTGGCGGTCAGATTTTCGGCCCCCGGCCACGAACAGCATTGGCAACGAGAGAAATAACCAGCAATACCAAAAAGATAAAAAACAGAATTTTGGCAAACCCTGCTGCTGCACCGGCAATACCTCCAAATCCAAGAACACCGGCGATGATCGCAATGATGAGACATACGACTGCCCAATAGAGCATATCTTTTCCTCCTTTGCGGGTTCGCTTTAAACTTGGCACAGGTTTTGGCAACTCTCAAACACGTGGGCCGCTCAACACAAGGTAAATCTGCCTCCGTTAGCGTTTCAGGTGATTGTTTTAGTTATTTTTTCAGGATCTTCTCACGGTTTAATTAATCTTTTACAAAGAAATGGTAATGAATGGGCTATGCTGAGTGCAGTTATGGCCATAACACGAGGAAATACTATGTCCTTTTCTGCAGACCACCTCGCTGAACTTAATCTTCTGACCCAGTTCCCATCAACATCAACTCAGGAGGGCATCAAGGTCCACGCCCATTCGGCTGCGCCGGAGACCGTGAAGGCTGCCGAGAGCCTCCATGTCAGAGGGCTGATCAGTCAGAAGGATGGTGGGTATCTGACTCCCTCGGGTGCAGAAGCGGCAGAGCTTGCTCATAAGCTGCAGTCTATTCTCAGTCATTAGGAAGTTATTGCGCCATGCAGTGAGCTCGCGGCGGGCCATGCGTTTTGGTCCTTATTGTCGCTGGCTTTTAGGGTGACCTTAAGGCTTTCTGCAGTGGCTCCACTGCGGCATCCATAAAGCTTCGCACGCGCGATGACAGCTTTAGTGTACCTGGCTCGCCAGTACGGTGGTAACCAATGGTGGCCTGATGGAGCGGAGCAGCAGGGCGACGTTATGCAATGGCTATCGACAGCAGCAAATGAGATTCACAATGAGGAATATCCAGCCATTATGGCATGGATAGAGCGTATCAAGGCGTTGCCGGGATTTATTGGTATGCCAGGCATTGAGTGAATTATGAATAAAGTCGTGCTATGTGGTGGCGGGGCGCCTTCATGCGAACAATAGATGTTCAATATTTCAAAACTCCTTACGGGGAGCTTGTTCTGGGTGCTTATGATCAGGCGCTGTGTTTATGTGACTGGCGATACAGAAGTAAACGAGCCGCGATTGATGCCAGGTTAACTCGCGGCCTGAAGGCCAGTTATGTGGAAACGGATAACAGTTTTCTGAGAAAAGTGCGAATGCAACTGAATGAATATTTTGGTCACCAGCGGAAAGTCTTTGATATTCCGTTGGTGATGGTTGGTACACCTTTTCAGGAAAAGGTCTGGAAAGGGCTGCTTGATATACCGTTTGGCCAGACATCAAGCTACCTGGAACTGGCTGAGCGCACCGGAGGAAGGGCAGCTGTGAGAGCCGTGGCCAGTGCGAATGGTGCCAATGCGATTTCAATTATTGTCCCCTGCCATCGAATCATTGGCAGTAACGGGAAGCTTGTCGGTTACGCCGGAGGCCTGAAGACAAAGGCTGAGCTTTTGGGGCTTGAGTCGGATTTGTTTTCATAAATCACAATTGATCAACTTTATTCTTTCAGTCGTTCGATTTGACCCCGTGTATTCGTAACATTATCAGCGAGCTCATTGCTTAGTTTGATCGTGCGCTCAATTCGCTGGCCTCCGTGCTGTATCTGTTGCTCGCAATTTATGACGGTATTCGCGGCCTCTTCAGCGTGGTTTGCTACTCCCTGAATAGAAACGGACAGCTCCTGGGTGGCCGTTGCTACCTGATCGGTCTCCACTTTCTGTACTCCAAGGGCATCCCGGCTTTGCCGGGCCTGGCTGGCGAGTGTTTCACTTGCACCATGCAGACGGTCGATGCCTGATATTGCTCAAAGAGAGAGGTCAGTTCAGTGTCATTGTAAAGGCTGATACGTAGGGCCAGTTCGTTGCGAATAACCTCAGTAAGTGTCGCCATGCTCGTATCTACCGTGCTGCTGGCGCTCTCCATGTTGTTCCGGGCCTGACGCTGTCGGATGGCCGCATCGCCCTGGTGATCCAGCGAGTTAATGTAGTCCGTCAACAGGGGGGCAATGCTATGCTCGTTGCTACTAATTATTGGCGTGTCCGCCATTTTTTTCAGTAGACCCACCGCCCGGTCAAGGGCCTGGAGGTCAGCTTCGGCATTGAATCGGTGTTGTTCAATTCGCGATTCCAGTGCCTGGCGGTTGAGACCGGCTACCTGATCATTTTGATAAAAGGCTTCGATCACGCGGTTAAAGCCATTCAGCGCAAAGCCGGATAACATAACAACCATAACAATGATAAGACCAAACCCAAGCATGAGTTTGGCCTTCAGGGGCCAGCTACCGAACCGGTGTGGCAATGATTTTATTGGAACCACAGTTAGTTCTCCTTCTGCGCCCCAGCGTAAAATGCGCTGCAGGCTATACCAATAATCTGCAGCCAGGCTGCAGATTATTGGTTTGGTGCAGAGCACATGCTCGGGTTGGCATTGCAGGACTTGCGTCTTGTATTGTTAGAACTTGAGCTGCATGCCTGCCAGATAACCGACACTGCTGCCGTCTTCGTCGGTATCACCAACCTCTGCAAACAGGCTTACGTTTTTCTGTGCGGGAAATTTGTAGGTCGCGTTGGCGTACCAGCCAGTGACATCATTAATGCCTGAGCCATTGTCGTCTATATTCTGCAAGCCAACAGCAGCCGTGACAGCCGGCGTTACGGAGAAGGTAGACACCAGATTGTAGACTTTCGCGGTGTCTTTCATTGAGCCATAGTCTGCACCAAAGGTTGCAAACCCGGCATCATAAACAGCGCTGACACCCCAGGAATTGACTGCGTCTGATCCCATAGCCTTGTAACGCTGATAGGCTGCACCCAGTTCAAGACCAGCAAAAGACGTAGACACAAACAGGTCTGTTGACTGGGTTCCGTCGCTGTCTGGGTTACCTTCTGCCTTTAAATCCGTAGATGCTGAGATAAACACATCCCCAACGGTTGCATCGACACGAATAACGTCATCGCCGGCGTCATCGTTGAGGTCAAAAATGTCGTCCTCAACAACCGTCTCATAGGCCTGTTCTACGCTGAACTCATCCGAGGAATAGTTTTGTTTACCAAAACGTAAAGCGACGTTTTGAAAGGCCAGCCCCAGATAGGCTTCTTCCAGGCGCCCTCCATCGGCGGCATCAGATGCACCCTTGTTAGCTTCTTTGTCAAAGCTGTAATCCAGTTGGCCAAACGCGGAGAGCGTGTCACTCAGTGTGTAGGTTGCCCGGTTTTTTAATTCAAGATCATCGAATTCCATATCGAGCTTTTTGTCTTTTCCAACCTTCTGGCGGAGTTGCACCTGCCAGTCACCTTTCAGGTCGTATTTGAAGCCATTACCCTCGTAAACAGTCGCTGCCTGAGCTGTGTTGAAAGCGGCAAAACCTGATATGGCGACGGCCATCAGGCCAGCACGGCTATTGCAAAACGTAGATTTACTGAACATGAAAATTACCTTTCGTGTTGTTGTCTTTTTTGTAACAAACTCAAGGTAAATTTTTGGTTATCCGGGTGAAAGTTTATGAATTTAAAGGGCTTTTAAAATTTAAAAAATATTATGGTCATATTGTTTGTGGTCATGTACGGCATCTGTACTGGTCGGTTATCCGGTTTTCTGTATCTGTTTTGTTTGCCTGCTAACTATTAAAATAACCAAACTGACAAAAACACGGTTACCGGTTGCTGCGCATGCGTTCCTTTTTTTACTCATTCTTTATCCCGGCTCTGTTTGTGTGGCTCTGGAGCACGGGGTTTATCGGCGCGAAATATGGCCTGCCGTTTGCGGAACCGTTCACCCTGCTGCTGATTCGCATGCTGTTGACTCTGGCATTACTGGCGGTGCTGGCGCTGGTAATGAAGCCTCGCTGGCCGGGTATGCGGAGGGCCGCACATCTGGCCGTCACCGGGTTACTGGTACATGGTTGTTACCTTGGCGGCGTTTATTACGCCATTGCCGGTGGCATGGCCTCAGGCATTGTGTCGCTGATTGTTGGTCTGCAACCTCTGGTAACCGCAGCGGCGGCTGTACTTTTTTTGAAAGAGGCGGTGAGTGGCCGCCAGTGGCTGGGGCTGGGTCTTGGCCTTTTGGGGGCTGCACTGGTACTGGTCGAAAAGTTTGATGCCAGTGGCTCCGGAGTAGGGCTGACATTCTGGTCGCTGTTGTGGGCTGTTTTTGCGCTGGCGGGCATTGCTATTGGTACTGTGTACCAGAAGCGTCATGGTACAGGTGCCGATCTGGTGACCGGGACTATGATCCAATACAGCGCGGCCGCTGTTTTCTTTACCATCGGGGCGTTTGCGCTGGAAACCCGCGAGGTTGAATGGAGCCTTCAGTTGCAACTGTCCATGGCCTGGCTTGTGCTGGGCGTTTCTATCGGGGCCATTTTGTTACTGATGTGGTTGATCCGGCAGGGCGCGGCCTCTCAGGTGGCAAGCCTTTTTTATCTGGTTCCCCCGGTAACGGCGTTTGAAGCTTACCTGGCATTTGATGAACGTCTTGGCTGGCTGGCCATGACGGGGGGAGTAGTGGCCATTACCGGGGTGGCGTTGGTGGTAACACGCAGGCAGCCAGTGTAGCCGCGTTTTTCACAAAGGAGATCTGGATGAACGATGCATCAAAAGGTGTTTGGTATGGCTTAAGCGCCTATTCAATTTGGGGGTGTTTCCCCCTGTTTTTTGCGCTGTTTGATGGTGTGCCAGCCTTTGAGATTCTGATTCATCGTATTATCTGGTCCTGTGTATATCTGGCGGTGGTTATCAGCTGCCTGGGGCGGTGGGCCGCGGTGCGTGCTGCGTTCAGTAAACCAAAGCAATTGTGGCGTGTGCTTGGCTGTGCCGTGCTGATTGCCACTAACTGGGGGATCTATATCTACTCCGTAGAGACCCGCCACGTATTGCAGGCCAGCCTCGGCTATTTTCTGACTCCCCTGGTCAATGTTGCACTGGGAATGCTGTTTCTGCGTGAGCGGCTGGGACAATGGCAGTTAACGGCTGTGATGCTGGCTTGTATTGGCATTCTGATACAACTGATTATGCTGGGTGAGGTGCCCTGGATAACCCTGATCCTGGCCGGTACGTTCGGTACTTACGGGCTATTGCGTAAGCAGGTGCCGTTGGATGGCTTATCGGGTCTGTTTGTGGAAACCATGCTGTTGCTGCCTCTGGGGCTTCTGACTTTCGGTTGGCTTGCTCAGCAGGGAATGTCTCATTTCGGTGGAGACCTGTACAACACCGGGTTGCTGGTGATCAGTGGTGTGGTTACTGCGATACCCCTGTTACTGTTTGCCGGTGCTGCCCGACGTTTGCGGTTGGCCACCGTTGGCTTTCTTATGTATATCAACCCCACGCTACAGTTCTCAATTGCATTGCTGGTGTTCGGAGAGCCACTGAACCATGTACAACTCGCCAGCTTTGTTGTTATCTGGATTGCTCTGGGGCTATACAGCTGGTCGTCCTGGCACTACCGGGCCAGAGTTGAGCCGGCCTGATATTTAGTTGATTTTTTGTCACAGACTTTTCGTTATAAATCCATCACGATGGGCGGTATCGAGCACCGACCCCGGAAAACGTGATAATGACGTATTGGCTGATCTTCAACCCCAAAGCCGGCGACGGCGAACGAGGGCGTGATTTCTGGCTTAAGGCACTGGCTTCAGCTGGAATCAATCATCCCGAGTGCGCTACCTTCAGTGATTTCTCCTGGGCTGACAGGGTTCATCCAGAGGATGTTCTCATGGTTGCCGGGGGCGACGGGTCGGTCAATACGGGGGCCCGGCTTTGTCTGAGCAAGGGGGCTACACTGGCGGTGCTTCCCTCTGGAACCGCTAACGATTTTGCCCGGAATCTCGATCTGCCGGAAGAGCCAGAGGCCCTGTGTGCCCTTATTGCCGAGGGGAAAATCCATCAGGTCGACGTTGCTGAATACGGCGATAAGCTGTTTCTCAACGTTGCTCACATCGGCCTTGGTACTTTGCCTGTGCGGGAAGCGGAACCTGCCGGCAAGAAATTTTTCGGGCGTTATAGTTACGGGCTGGAATTGCTGCGCAGGCTGAATGCCCGCCGTGGTTTTAAAGCGGAAATACGTTGTGGAAAAGGCTACGTAAAGGGCCGCTGGCTGTCCATTGCGATTGCCTGCGGTGCATTCTTCGGTGGCGGCAATGAGATACCCGAGGCATCGGCGAATGACGGGCAACTGAATGTTATCGCCGTAAAGCCACGGCCTGTTCTGCAGCTACTTCTTACATTTCTGGCCGTTAAGCTCAGTGGCCGGGCACCCAAACGCACCGGAACGATTATCCACCTGAAGGGGCAACGCTGCTCTGTGCAGACCGGCAAACAGAAAACGGTAACTGCCGATGGTGATGAAGCCGGCAAAACACCGTTAACAGTATGTTGCCGGCCTGGCTGTCTTGCTGTCATCGGGCAGTCAATTGTCAGTACTGGCAAAGCCAGGCATAGAAGCTAAAGTATTCACGGGTTTCGTATAACTCCCTGTTATGAGAATAAAGGAACACTAAACCGTGGCTGCAGCGTCCGTTCCCAGGAAAGCACTGTGCATTGCGATATGGGCCTGTGCCGGGCTGCTGGTGTTTATGCTGGCGGTTATTCTGTTGCTCCGGTTTATTAATCCGCCTACGTCTGCGTTCATGCTGGGGTATCAACTGACGGATGCTGGCCCGGTGCTGCAGCAGGAGTGGGTTCCGCTCTCTGATATTTCCCCGTGGATGCCCTTGGCGGTTATCGCCAGTGAAGATCAGCGTTTTCCCGACCATTGGGGGGTAGATTTTGCCGCCATTCGCAAGGCATTAATGGAGTACAGGGCAGGAGACGGATTGAGGGGAGCCAGCACGATTACACAGCAAACCGCAAAAAATCTGTTTCTCTGGAATGGCCGAAACTTTGTGCGCAAGGTGCTGGAAGCCGGGCTGGCTTTGTCGATAGACGCGCTCTGGCCAAAACAGCGTATTCTGGAAGTGTATCTGAACATTGCCGAATTCGGGCAGGGGGTTTACGGCGTGGAGGCGGCCAGCAGGTTGTACTTTGGTATTCCTGCAAGCCAGTTATCATCGGTGCAGGCCGCGCGGCTGGCAGCTGTGTTGCCAAGCCCGAAAAGGCTGAACGCAGCACGGCCGTCTGCCTATGTCTGGGAGCGGGTAGCCTGGATTCGCAGCCAGATGGCTCAGTTGTCTGGCCTGCAATACCTGCGCCGGCTGGATGACTAACTCAAAGCTATAGTAATTAGCGGGCCCGGCAATACCGGCGTTCCGGCCGGCCGACGCTGCCATAGGTCACTTCGGCGGTCAGTTCCCCTCTGCCAACCAGGTACTCCAGGTAGCGGCGGGCCGTGGTGCGTGAAGCGCCCATGGCGTTGCCCACATCCTCCGCGCTCCACTGGTCGCCTGTTAAGACCACTTCACGAATTTTGTCCAGGGTTATGCCGTCAATGCCTTTCGGCAGCCTCACTTCATCGGTGCTCTGGTGATCTTCAGCGGCCCCTCTGGGCAGCAGCGCATCGACTTCCTTCTGGGCAAGCTGGTTAAGGCGGGAAAGCTGGCGCAGGTGTTCTTTGTACCGGTTAACGGCTTCTTCCAGGCGCTCGAACACCAGTGGTTTGAGAATGTAATCAAATACGCCTCCCCGCAAGGCACTGCGCAGGGTATCAACTTCTTTCGCGGCGGTGATCAGTATCACATCGCTGCGACTGTCGTGAGCACGAAGTTCACGTAGCAGGTCCAGCCCGTTGCCATCCGGGAAGTAGACATCCAGAAGAATCAGGTCTGGTGACATAATTTCAATCAGGTCACGGGCATCGGCGAGGGTGTGGGCAATGCCGCACAGCTCAATATCAGGCAGCCGCTCGACGAACCGCCGCTGAATCTCTGCAATTTTATGATCGTCTTCAACAATCAGAAGTCGGGTGTTAATCAAAGCTCAGTCCTTATTTCGGGTAGCTTAGGCAGGTACAGGGTAAACCGGCTGCCATTGCCTTCTACGTTTTCAACCGTTACAGAGCCACCCCACCGGTTCAGAAACTGGCGTACCAGATACAAACCGTAGCCATGAGCCTCGCCAACCTTGGTGCTTGTGCCTTTTTCAAATATCTTCTGATGGTCCGTTTCGGGAATACCCGGCCCCTGGTCTTCTACTTCAAAGATCAGCTCCTGACCGAGGTCGGTCATTGAAAGCTGAACTCTGCCGCCTTCTCCTGTGTGCTGGCGGGTGGCATCCAGTGCATTGTCAATCAGATTTCCAAGTATGCTGACCAGTTGATCCCGGGGCAGGTTGGCCGGTACATCGATCATCTGGCTGCCCGGATCTATCAACAGGTTCAGGCCCATTTCCCGGGCACGGTTGTATTTTCCCAGCAGGCAGCCGGCAATGATCGGGTCGGGTACAGCGTCCAGAAGCAGGTGAATCAGCGTCTGGTGTTCATCGACCTCACTGCCGATCAACGTCAGGGCCTCCTGATTTGCACCCAACTGGATCAGCCCGGCAATGGTATGCAGCTTGTTGGAATATTCATGTGCCTGGCTGCGCAGTGTGTCGGCGTACTGCTGTATCCGCGTCAGTTGCCGGCTTACCTGATCAACCTCATCGCGCAGGCGGAAGCTGGCAACCACGCCAATAATATCGTCGCCCTGGCGAACCGGCAGGCGGTTCACAATCATATGGCGATTCCGCAGCCACACTTCCCGGTCGAAATCCGGCACGCCGGATTTAAGTATCGATAGCAGATCACTGCCGGGCAGCACCTCCTGAACCGGTTTTCCGGGAAGTGATACGTCCGGCTCCAGCCCCAGAGTCTCCAGTGCGGCGCGGTTCGCCGTGGTGATCACGCCCTCACGATTAATGGCAATGATGCCTTCTCTGACAGACTGAAGTGTGGCCTCACGCTCCTGAAACAGGCGGGCAATTTCCTCTGGCTCCAGGCCGAAGATGGCTTTCTTGAACCGGCTGGCGATGATAATGGCGGCAAAAAAGCTCACCAACAGTACCAGGCCCACCACACCATAAAGTATAAAGTTGTAGTGCTTTATGGTGGTTGTAATCTGCTCTACGCCGTAACCGACAGAGACAATGCCGATGATTTTTCCGGTTTCCGGTACTACGACCGGCGCCTTCCCCCGCATGGATTCGCCAAGGCTGCCATGAGCTCTGGCTACGTAGGCGTTACCTTCAACCAGTGCTTCGCTGCCATCGTCACCATCATCGTCTGCCATGGAGTGCCCGATTCGGGATGGGTTCGGGTGCGCCAGGCGAACAGAATCCTGGTCTCCAATCACGATAAACAAAGCTTCGTTGGTGCGGGCCAGCCGCCTGGCAAGCGTGTTCAGCTTATCGATATCCCGTTGCTGAATGCCTTTAATGATGGCCGGGGTGGCGGCAACTGTTTTCGCTACCATCAGTGCCCGTTGGCCGATCTCATCGTACAGTGAGTTGCTCAGATAGTAACCGGCGAAGCCCCCGATCAGCATGGTCTGAAGTGCACTGACCAGACCGAGGGTAAGGATCATCCGGGTTTTTAGTTTGGTTTTTTGTAACACGTCGCTGCCGGCGGCTTATTGTGATTTTATTACACAGAGTAAAGCATACCCCTTCTGGCTTGCTCATGAACTTTATAAACAAAATGCGCTTTAGTTTTTTAAAGCGCATTACGCCCACAAACTTCTGCGTTAAACCGTCACCTATTAGTCTGGCTGAGAGTTGCTTATCGGGCTTGCCCGGAATTGAGGCAGGTCTCAGAGAGTAATTACAAAAACAAATGAAAGGTGATGTTCATGGTAATCAGAAAAATCCTGTCTTTCGTAGCGATATCCGCCTTCAGTATGTCGGCCCTGGCCTGGCAACCTTCCGGAAAAGTTGAGTGCATTGCCCCCTCTGACCAGGGTGGCGGCTGGGATTTCACCTGTCGCAGTGCCGGCAATGTGATGCAAAAGCTTGGGTTAATCAGTGGCAGTGTACAAACCGTTAACATGGCCGGAGCTGGTGGCGGGGTAGCCTACGCTCATACCGTGAGTAAGCGGAAGGATGACAGTAACCTGCTGGTGGCTGCCTCCACGGCCACAACCACGCGTCTCGCCCAGAAGCAATTTCCGGGAATGAACGCGGATATGGTGACCTGGGTCGGCGCTCTTGGTGCTGATTACGGCATTATTGCCGTTAGCAAAGACTCGAAATACCAGAACCTGAACCAGCTTATGGATGCGGTGAAAGAAAACCCGCGTGCGGTCAAGTTTGCTGGCGGCAGTGCCCGTGGTGGCTGGGACCACCTGAAGGTACTGATTGCAGCGAAAGCTGCGGGTGCAGACAAACTCCCGTCCATTCCTTACCTGTCATACAACAACGGTGGCGAAGCCATGACTCAGGTTGTTGGCGGCCAGGTAGATGCCTTTACTGGCGATGTGTCTGAAGCAACCGGCTTTATGGAATCCGGCGATTTGCGGGTACTGGCGGTACTTGCCGATGAGCGGTTGCCCGGGAAGTTCAGCAATATTCCAACAGCGAAAGAGCAGGGCATAGATGCAGTTGGCCCCAACTGGCGCGGGTTTTACATGCCCAAGGGTGCATCGGAAGCGGCCAAAAAGTACTGGATAGATGCCATCGATACTTTGTATGCCAGCGATGAATGGAAAAAGGTAATGAAGAGCAATGGTCTGATTCCTTTCCATCCATCAACTGGTGAGTTCAGGAGCTTTGTTCTGCAGCAGGTGCAGGATATTGAAAATCTGTCCCGTGAAATTGGGTTGCTGAAATGACACGGGTTGGTGACCGAATCCTCGGCCTGGGCCTTCTGGTCCTCGCCGTTGCTTACGGGTGGGCCGCACAACAGTGGCCCGAACCCTTTGGCGGGGCTGAAAGCGTGGGGCCAGATACGTTTCCGACCATTCTGTCGGTGGTGTTGGCTGGTGGCAGCCTCTATCTGATGATCAAACCAGACCCCGATGCTCAGTGGCCGGTGGGAAAGTCGGCCTTTGAGCTGGTGATGTCAGTGATTGTTCTGGTGGTGTATGCACTGCTTCTGGAACCGTTAGGGTTTGTGATTTCAACAACACTGGCTGTGGGCATATTGAGCTGGCGCATGGGCGCAACGCCCAGACGTGCGTTTCTGACCGGCCTGGTCAGCGCTGTTGTGGTGTTTGTTCTGTTTAATTATGGCCTCTCTCTGAGCCTGCCCGCTGGTTTGCTGGAGTTGCACTGATGGAAACTCTTGGCTTTTTGATGGACGGGTTTGCGGTCGCATTAACACCCTATAACCTGATGTTCGCGTTGTTTGGTGCCTTTGCTGGCACGCTGATCGGATGTTTGCCGGGGCTGGGGCCGGCTAATGGCGTTGCCATTCTGATCCCGCTGGCGTTTACGCTTGGGCTGCCTCCGGAAACGGCGATGATTCTGCTGACGTCCGTATATGCAGGTGCTATGTACGGTGGCCGGATTTCTTCCATTCTGCTGAACATTCCCGGTGATGAGCCGGCCATGATGACGTGTCTGGATGGCTACCCGATGGCCAGAAAGGGCAGGGCAGCCGATGCGCTGGCCATCTCAGCCATTGCTTCGTTTTCCGGCAGCCTGATTGGCACCATCGGCCTGATCATGCTTGCCCCCGTGCTTGCGCGGTTTGCGCTGACTTTCGGGCCAGCGGAATATTTCGCACTGTTCCTGCTGGCGTTTGCAACGCTGGGCGGTATTACTGGCAAAAATCCGGTAAAAACCGTTATTGCCGCCACGCTTGGCATTATGATTTCCACGGTGGGGATTGATATTGCCACAGGGACGCAGCGTTATACCTTCGGTGTTCTTGAGTTGTATGAGGGCATCGATTTTATTCTTGCCATTGTTGGCCTGTTCGCCATTTCCGAACTGCTGTTCTTTGTAGAGTCCCGCCTGGGCGGTGGCCGGAAGAAGATGACGGTGGGCAAGCTTTCGCTAAGTCTGAAGGAACTGGTCAGCACGCTGCCTACCCAGTTTCGGGGTGGCGTTCTCGGCTTTATTGCAGGAGTGCTTCCGGGTGCGGGTGCGTCTCTGGGCAGCTTTATCAGCTATACGCTGGAGAAACAGATTGTTGGCAAGAAGGGTGCCTTCGGTACGGGGGATATCCGGGGCGTTGTTGCCCCTGAGGCGGGCAATAATGGCGCATCCTCCGGCGCGTTAGTGCCCATGCTGACTCTGGGGGTGCCGGGAAGTGGTACCACGGCTGTACTTCTTGCCATGCTCATCTCACTGAACATTACCCCGGGGCCGCTGATGTTCACCCAGAACGCCGATATTGTATGGGGCGTTATTGCAGCCCTGTTAATAGGCAATGTGCTATTGCTGTTAATGAATATTCCCCTGGTGGGGCTGTTTGTCAGGTTGCTGACCATACCGCCCATGTTCTTGCTGCCCGTTGTGACCATGGTTGCGTTTGTGGGGGTTTACTCAATAAGCCACAGCACGTTTGACCTGTACTTTATGATCGCCTTTGGCGTTGGTGGGTTCTTCCTCCGAAAGCTGGAAATTCCGCTGGTTCCGGTGATTCTTGGCCTGCTGCTCGGCCCGGAAATGGAAAAGAATCTGGGCCATGCTCTGGTGCTGTCCGACGGTGACTGGAGTGTTCTGTGGAGCAGCCCGCTGGCCATGGGGCTCTGGATTGTGGCCGGGCTCAGCCTGCTGCTGCCTTATGTTGTGGGGCCGCTGCTTCGTAGAAAAATGGGGGCTGTAATGAAAGAAAATTCGGCCAGAGGTTGAACTTTTTCTCCCTGTGTTTATCTGAAAAGTTGTTGTTTTGTTGTCGGTATTTACGCTGGGCTCTGCCCGGCGTTTTTTTTAACCCACGCAGT
This sequence comes from uncultured Marinobacter sp., assembly GCA_964447555.1. Classification (GTDB taxonomy): domain Bacteria; phylum Pseudomonadota; class Gammaproteobacteria; order Pseudomonadales; family Oleiphilaceae; genus Marinobacter. The sequence goes on along the minus strand of CAYUTG010000002.1, from coordinate 19,368 downwards.
CTCTTCATCAGGTATCGGCATGTTTCTGATAGGATATCAGGCTGGTGCCGGTTGTTAACCGCCTGCTGATTGGCCCGCTGGAGAGGTTTCGGGGTATTGATGCTGAAACCGTAGCACTGGCAATGGTGAACGAGGTGTCTGTGCTGGCTTCAGAGCCGGTCGCCGAACGGGTTGTGCAGGTGCGGGAATATGCGGATATAACCCACCTAGCCCAGAGACGCATCCAGAAACATCATAATGACAAAGCCGATCAGTAACGAAAACGTTGCCATGGTTTTCGCGTTGCTGCGGTGAGTTTCGGGAATAATCTCGTTGCTGATAATAAACAGCATGGCACCGGCCGCGAAGCCCAGGGTCCAGGGCATAATGGGTTCGGCAAGCCATACCAGCGTTGCCCCGAACACGCCACCCACAGGTTCCGCCAGGCCGGTTAGCAGGGCAATGGCAAAGGCGCGGGTTCGGGAGTAATCAATCGCCAGCAGTGAAAATGCTACGGCCAGGCCCTCAGGAATATTCTGAATACCAATACCTGTTGCCAGAATATATCCGTTGTTAACATCCCCACCGGCGAAGCCAACCCCCACCGCCATGCCTTCGGGGAAGTTGTGCAGGGTAATGGCAATAATAAACAGCCATATTCTTCGAATGTGTGAGGCGTCTGGCCCTTCGGGGCCGAGATTAAAATGTTCGTGGGGCAATTTCTGATGAACAACATAGAGCGCCCCCGCGCCGGATAAAATACCGAAAATAACAAGCAGGGCCGCCGCCCAGGTTGAGCCCAGCAGACTCTCGCCGTATTCAAGGCCGGGTAGCAGAAGGGAAAAGAAGGAGGCTGCAAGCATAACGCCCGCGGCTCCTGCCAGCATGTTGTCCTGTAGCCGGTCAGACAGCGTCTTTATGAAGTACACCGCTAACGCACCGATACCGGTTGCCAGCCCGGCAACCAGACTGGTCAGTGAACCGAGTAGAACTATGTTTACGTCAGCAGTCATGGGCACAGCCCTTAAAGGTCATCAAAGAGTGTTCAGGTGTTTCCGGATCCGGCTGAACAGCTGGTTCTGAAACGCTTCAGCCAGCGGGTAAAGGTGGCCGGTTTCCGGCATGAGTGTCAGTTCTGAGTCGGGTAAATTTGCCACCAGGTGCCGGGCATAATCTATCGGTATAAACGGGTCTTGCTCACCCAGATAGATAAATACGGGTGTGTGTACCTGAGATAACCGGAAACCCCAGTCTGCCAGCTCGGTCAGCAGGTCTGTCGCGATGGCCTTGCCACCGCTGGCGAGACAACCCATCTGATCTTTCCGGAACAGTTCTTCAGCAAGAAAGTGTCGGAGCAGCCGTTTGTCCTGTTCGCTCACCAACTGCCCGGCCTCGCGCATGTACAGGCCGGGATAGCGTCTGGAAAACCACGCTACAACGTGCACCAGCAGCCGCATAAGGCCCGGGCTGAGGCGGGCCAGCTGAGGGCCAGGCCAGCGTGTTGCCTCGATAAGCCGGTGGGTACCTTCGTATTCGGAGAAGTTGGTATAACCGGAAAGGCATACACCCAGGTCAATCCGCTCGCCCAGCTTATAACAGCAGGCAAGCGTTCGTGAGCCGCCGCTGGACCAGCCTACATGGCTGAAGCGCTGCAAGCCAAGGGTGTCGGCAAATTCCTGAATATCGTCCGGGTAGTCGAGCAGGGTGCGATGGTCCTGGTAGTCTGACTCTCCGATGCCCGGGCGGTCAGGGGTCAGAATCCGGAAACCCTGGCGCTTAGCCTGGTGGTGGAAGTAGTGCCCTTCCAGCCGACAGCCTGGCATGCCGTGGCCAAAAATGATCGGGTAGCCCTGAGGGTCGCCCAGATCGGTATAGGCGAGCTTGCGGCCGTCGGTCAGTTTCAGGCTGTGCGTTGCATCCATCAGGGGCAGAGGGCTGTGTGAGTATTCGTGAAACATGCCCGGACTTTCAATGCACACAACGCGCAAAATCCGGCCGCTGGCAGTAGCCAGCAGGCACTACCCAGCGACAGTGTAGACTGTTTTGTGGAATTCTGCCTGAGCTGACCGGCTAGCTGGCGCGCCCGAACATTCTTTCAAAGAACCCGGCGGTCTTCACTTCCGGCATGGGCAGGGTGTCTGCTTCTTCCATTGCTTTGCGCCAGAACCGCTGAGGGTTGTCCAGTTCTGCAACCAGCCCCCGTTGTTCAGAGGTGTAATGGTTGTGTTCACCACTCAGGCCCTGTTCAACGAGTGCCTGCGCCCACAAATAAATGGCTCCCCGGACAATCTTCAGAACCTGGCAGTACTCTTCGCGGCTAAGGTTAATGGCCAGCTCGGCGCTCAGGTTGATCTGCTTTTGCAGAGCTGCCATGTTTTCTTTGCTCAGCTGAATCCGGTTTCCATTCCCTTTTTTGCTGCTGACGCAAAACTTTTCCAGAGCCTTGGTGCCTTCAATCAGGTCCAGGTGGCCAAAGTCGCGTTTCTGCTGATCGTCCACTGGTGCGGGAATCCAGCCATACTGAGGGGAGTGCGCAACAATATGACCCGGCAGGTCGAGCCGGTAAGGAGGGGCAGCCTCTCTGTCCTGATAACCATCAAATTCGGTTCGCAGCCAGGCTGCCATCTTTTTGTGGCGTAGCATCATGGCCAGAGTGATGGCTGACGGCATGATGTCTTCAAGTAACTCGGATGAATCCTGAGTCCGTTCTTCCAGGTGGTTGGCAGACGCTGACATGTTTTCCTCCGGAGCGGCCGGGTTTGTATTTATTTGCAGATCCTGGCTAAAAAGTAGCCAGCCCGGCATGGCCGCGCCATTGTAAAACTGTGTTCCTTTGTTACTGTCCGTAACCAGCTTTGGCCGGCAAAACAGTGGGTCACCTCCGTGTTAATGAGTGGCGTCTGTGCTCTCAAAAATTTTGTCTGCTGAGGCGGCTACAAACCCACCGTACAGGCTGCCATCCGCAATGGGGTAGCGCCGTGCAAATTCGTAATAACAGCTTGGAATGGTCGCTTCCCGGTCGGCAAACCGGACCGGCACGCGGTCGGCCATTGTTGATGATTGCTCCAGAAGGTCGTCTGGCGACCCTTTCACTTCGCCGCCCGATGCATTCACGGTATAACCGTTGTCTTTCAGCAACTGGTTGATTTGCGATGCTGTATCGTAATGTCTGAGATGGTTAATGCTCACCGTAAAGTGGTTGGCCCGGTAACCCCATGCGGCCATCCAGGCAGCGTATTCACTTTCTTCAAGCAGTGTGCAGTAGGTATCGTAATCAATAGTCCAGTGCCTGCCGGAATACAGGAAGTTGTCCTGGGTGACACTGTCGGGGGCAACCTGTGCCACCAGATCTTTCACAATAGCCTGCAGTCCGGGCGAAAACTGTCCGGTTAGTAACTCAGAAATAAACACTTTGGGTGCATCCGGGTCCGGGTGCTCGTAATGCTGTGCGTAGAGTTTTTTGGCCTCGAAGTGGTATTCACCACCCTGCCGGTAGCCCAGCGCGAGAAAGTGCTTGGCGAGTGCCTGCAGCCCGACGGGGGACAGGTCAAATGTGCGCAGGGCAATGTGATCGTTGATAATGGCCTGGCCTTCCTCCGCCCCCAGTATGCGGTGAATTTCAGCCGCTGAAGGTGTCACCTTCCGGTAGTCCTGCCACAGCTGCTCAAACAGCGCGTTACGATCAGTGTGCATAGTGAATCTCCGATTGAGTCTGTTCCGGGTTGTCTGAGTTGAACCGGTGTGGGCCATTCAGAGGCATGGCACGAACCTGGTTGTTGATGCCTGAACTTTGAAGGCCTGCGAAGCTGGCGGGCAATGTCAGGCGGTTCCCGTTAACCCGTGCATGGGCCCCCTCGATAATCGTTGCACGAAAACCTGATGTTTCAGTATTGGCAATCAGCAGAGGAACCCTGGCCGGCTCAAGGGTGCGCATAGAAAAGCCCGTTGCCCCGGCGGGGGCGGTAGCCAGTTCATAAAGAGCCGAATTCCGTACACTGCGAATACTGGCCAGCGGGCACTCTACTGTTGGCCCGACATCCAGCAGATCAACCAGCCCTTTATACTGGAAACCTTCCGTTTCCAGCATGTGAAGGGCCGGGCGGGTCTGTGGGTGTACTTGTCCGATCACCGATCTGGCCTCATTGCTCAGCAGGCTGGTATAGAGCGGGTGCAAAGGCATCAACTCATTAATAAAATCAGTATAGCCGGCCCCCACAAGGCTGGTGGCTTTTGCAAACTCCATATCCACAAAATGGGCTTTTACCCAGTTCCAGAAGGGCGACTGGCCTGTGTCATCCGATACCCCGCGCATTTCGGCTATAACCGTATCGGAGAACCGTTCAGGGTGTGTGGCCATAAACACAAAACGAACCCGGGAAAGCAGCTTTCCGGCGTTTGCCCGGCGAAATTGTGGGCGAAGGTACAGCGAGCAGATTTCGGTGCAGCCAGTGTAATGATTGCAACGGGTCAGGGTCTCAACGCTTCGGCGCAATCCAAGATCTCGGGAGTGCCGAACCACCGTATTGTGGCGGAAGTGGAGGAGTGGCCGGGTGTGGCCGGCCGATGCCTCAATGCCCGTGGTGCCCATAACGGCTCCGGTCGCTTCGTCTTCCAGTACGAACAGGTAGTGTTCGTCTCTAGGCTGGGAGATAGTACGGCGAAAACTGTCAATGGAATGCTCAATCTTCCGGGCCAGAGCGTCACGGTCTGGCATCAATGAGGTAAATCCAGGGCCTGACTCAACGGCAATCTCGTAGAGGGTGTCCAGATCTTTATGGGCAATTGGGCGTACAAACATGGACAGCATCCTGACGTTACTTTTGTGCAGTATGGCTGTATTTTTAGTCGGTTTGCAGGCGCACAATGGTCGATATGGTCTATAATTTTGGCAAACTGATATAAAGAATGAGCAAAATGATAAATCAACAGGATCAAAAGCTTCTGATGCTGCTGCGGCAGAATGCCCGGGCCAGTGTGACTGAACTGGCGAAAGCTTTGCACCTTTCGCGGTCAACGGTTCAGAACCGGATTGCAAAGCTGGAGGCAAATGGCATTATCAGGGGGTATTCCGTGTTGTTTGGGGATGCGTTCTCAGCCAGCCAGGTTGAGGCTCACGTATCTATCAAGGTTCTGCAGAAGCTGACAGCACGGACGAATACGTCACTTGAGGGTATAAGCCAGGTATCACAGCTGTTTGCTGTGAGTGGCGAGTACGATCTGATTGCCATAGTGCAGGCTCAGTCACTGGAGGAACTGAGCGCCGTGCTGGATGACATCGGCAATCTTGAAGGTGTGGAACGAACCAATTCAGCGGTAGTACTGGAAACGCGTTTCCGCCGCTGAGCGGGCGAGGCCTGTCAGGGACTGCTCAGTAACCCAGTAAACCCGTATAAGCACAATAGAGAAATGCGCCTGAGCCGATCAGAATAAGGCCCCAGGCGGGAAAGATCAGAAACGAGCGTGTGGCTGTTCTCATAGTCACCTCCTACAGTGATGCCAGTAAAACGCTTCGTATTTCACTGTAGACCAATATTGATCGATGACAAGAATAATAAGGAACCCCCATTATGCCCGTTGATACCGTACACCAGACGCCCCTGCACTGCCTTTATTACTGGGCGGAACATACGCCGGACAATGTCTACCTGACACAGCCTTATCCTGATGGACGAATAGAAGATATTACCTGGCAGCAGGCGGCAGACCAGGTATCCAGAATGGCGGGTTACCTGAACAGGCTCGACCTTCCGGAGCGTTGCAATATTGCCATTCTTGGCAAAAACAGTGCGCACTGGATACTGGCCGACCTTGCCATCTGGGCGGCAGGCCATGTATCCGTGCCACTGTACCCGACGTTGAATGGTGAAACAGCGGCCTATGTGCTGGAGCACAGCGAGGCAAAACTGATGTTTCTTGGCAAAATGGACGGCACCGCAGACGGGTGGAATGACATCAGGGAGGTTATTCCTGACGGTCTGCCTATTATTTCCCTGCCAATGTCGCCCCTGACCGGCCAGCCCGAATGGCTGGACATCATTGCCACTAGCGAGCCGGCTGAACCATGGCAACCACAGCTGGATGACCTGGCAACGATGATCTATACCTCTGGCAGTACCGGGCGGCCCAAGGGGGTGATGCACGGTTTCCGGGCCATGGCGTCAGTGGCTGATGGGCTGAAAAAGATGTTTTCCGCCTCCGCAGACGACCGCATGTTGTCGTACCTGCCTTTGGCGCACGTGGCAGAGCGTGCCGCCGTTGAAACCCAGTCTCTGTATTATGGCTTTCGTGTTTACTTTGCCAATACGCTTGAAACCTTTCAGCAGGACCTTCAGCGGGCACGTCCTACGTTTTTCTTTTCGGTACCGCGCTTGTGGATGAAGTTTTATCTGGGAGTGAATGCGAAGCTGCCGATACCGAAACAGAAGCGGTTGTTCTGCATTCCGGTGGTCCGTTCCCTTGTTAAGAAAAAAATCCTGAAACAGCTGGGGCTGGACCAGTGTAAAACTGCCCTGACCGGCGCGGCGCCTTTATCGGCTGAAATTATTGGCTGGTACCGGGGTCTTGGTCTGGAATTGCTGGAAGTGTATGGCATGACAGAAAACTTCGGTTACTCACACATTAACCGCCCGGGTCTGGTGAAGGTGGGTTCTGTTGGTAAAACAAACCCCGGAGTAGAGCATCGTATTACTGAGAGCGGTGAAGTGGAGGTCAAAAGCCCCGGCCAGATGCAGGGCTACTATAAAAACGATGAAAAAACCCGTGAAGACACCACCGACGATGGCTTTATAAAAACCGGCGATATGGGTGAGATCGACAGTGAAGGTTATCTGCGTATTACCGGCAGGGTAAAAGATCTGTTTAAAACCGCCAAGGGTAAATATGTTGTGCCGGTACCCATTGAGAACCGCTTTAACCACCCAGCGGCTGAAGTTATCTGTGTGGCTGGTGCGAACCAGGTGCAGCCCTGCGTCATGGTATTGTTGTCTGAAGAGGCGCGCAGCGGGCTGGGGCAAGAAAGTGCCCGTGAAGCGCTGGAACAGGAACTGATTGCTGAGCTTGCGGCGGTCAACGAGCGGTGTGAAGCCCATGAACGGCTGGCGTTTGCGGTTCTGGTCAACGAGCCCTGGACTATGGAAAATGGCATGCTGACGCCGACCATGAAAATAAAGCGGAATGTGATTGAAGCTTTCTACGCCGATAAAATGGACGGGTGGTTTGACCAGAACAGAAAGGTGGTCTGGGAATTCTGAGCAGTGCCATTATGAAAGGTGCAACGAAAAAGCCGGTGACCCTTGCGGAGTCACCGGCATTTTCAATTACGGCCTGCAGTGTGGTTTCCGTGTCTTAATGACCACCTTGCATCTGGGCCATATCCGGGCTGACAGTGCCGGCTTTCCGGTGCCAGGAACGAAACTTCCGGCTGATGGCCATGGCTGCCTGTTTGGATGCAGCACGAATATACTGGCGCCTGATCTCCGTACTGTTGTGGAGGACACTGGACGGTAAAGATTGAACGGTTGCGGTATGTAAATGAGTCATAGCGCCTTCCCCCTTATGTTGATGGATTGAATTAGTGGTCTGTCTTTAACTTACAACGGATTTTAAGAGTTCTAATTTGCAGTTTAAATACGTTAAAATCCGTACTCACGTTGCAGATATGCAGTAATGATGGATTGGGATTATCTTCGATATGTACGTGCTCTGGCAATAGGTGGAACCCTCGCCAAGGCCGGAGAAATACTGGGTGTACACCAGACTACGGTTTTACGCAGGCTCGACCAGATGGAAGAGTCTCTGGGTGTGCAGTTCTTTGAACGTAACCGTGACGGACTGAAGCTGACGCCCGTGGGTGAAAGGGCCTTTCGGGAAGCTGAAAAACTGTCGGTGTCAGTAGAAAACCTTGAGAAAAACCTGGTTGGCCGAGACGCAGCCCCGGTTGGAAAGGTGCGGGTAGCCGCTGAAGATTCCATGATGGATGAGCTGCTAAGCCCTATTCTGACCGATCTGGTACGCACATTTCCGGACATAGAGCTGGAGGTGCTGACAGACAACGACGTGACCAATCTCAGCCACAGAGAGGCTGATCTCACCCTCCGGCCGGAGAACAAGCCGCAGGCAACTCTGGAAGGTGAACGAATAGCGGCTATTGAGTCTGCGGTCTATGGCTCTACCCGTTATTGCCGTCGCCACCGGAACATGGATATAGACAACCATCCGGAAGCGTGCCTGTGGATTATTCCGGATGAAACCTTCAGCCACATTGCCACGGGGCGCTGGTATCGTAAGCAACTGAAAAACATACAGTCGTTTATACGTTGCAACAGCCTGCAGTCGATGTACTCCCTGGCCAAAGCCGGAGCAGGCCTGGCCGTGTTGCCTTGTTACCTGGGCGAGAGTGCCAAGGAACTTCGCCGGTTGTCTGACCCGCTGGAGGGCGAAAGTGTAGACCTCTGGCTGCATGTTAATCAGGACACGCAACAGATGGCCCGGGTGCGGATTGTCATGGAGTTCTTGCTGGACCGGCTGAACACACTTGAGCCGGTCATTGAGATCAGTTCTTCATTATAGTGATGGCCACAGCCTGTTAATCACAGAACGGCCAGAACTGGTACCAGTGCCAGCACTGGAATTCCTGCTCGCAGGATTGTAGCTGGTTATCGTATCGGAAGGCGCGGTGCTGCACCCGGGTGGCCAGCGCCGAAACGTCTGGCTTCTGGTCGAAGGTTCGCCGGCTGTAGCCACCACGGCCTTCGTGGTAAGCCAGGTAAAGCCGCCGTGGGCTGCTGAGTGGAATGCCAAGCTGCTTATGGCTCAGCTGGTTGTACCAGCCAACAAAATCCAGAGCGTGCTTTATATCCGTTCGCACGGTAAACCAGCCATCGCCATTGGCGTCCAGGTATTCCTGCCAAGCCGGGTCCAGTGCCTGCGCGTAGCCGTAAGCAGTGGTTGGCCGGGTCCAGGGGATAAGCCCCCAGAGCAGCGTTCGGGGTGGCCGTGCGTGGCTGCGGAACGACGATTCGTAATAAACGAATGCTAACTGTGTGGCAATGGGCGTCCCCCAGCGGCGTTGTGAATCACTGGCGTAGTCGTACCACGCCGGGTGTTCCCGGAAGATCTCGCACAGGTTGTCGGTATTGGTGGGTGGGTCTGGTGCCAGCAGGCTAAAACGCAACGTGGCCCAGATACCAATGAACAACCCCAGCACTGGTGTACCGTACCAGGTTGCGCGGTACCGCCAGGCCTCCAGCAGTGTTCGGTGTTGTCGCCGACGTTTTCGTCCACCACTCCGACGCTTTTGTCTCCATCGTTTTGGGAGTTTTCCTACCAAACCGTCATCTCCAAAACACCCCAATGGCTTGCCGGACACAGGTTGCCCATGTCATAAACGGGCCGTGTACATAACCGGATGATAAATAGATGAAGCCTGGCACCCTAGTTAAACCTCTTTTAATTGCCGGCCTGTTAATGGCGGGATCTGCAGCAGCAGCACCAACAGCACAGCAGGTACTTTCGGCGTCGCCCATCGATGACATTGTGGCGCAGTACCCGGCCATGATGAGCCAGGGTATACGTGACGGGCTGAAACGCAGCGGGCAGGTTCCCCCCGTTGTTGCAGAAACCGTTGGCCATCTGGTTAGCAGCAGTTTCAATGCAGACAAGATTGAGCAACAGGTGGAGGACGCCCTGGCCGAAGGGCTGACCGACAAACAACTTGAAGCGGTAGCGAACTGGTACAAAACCCTGGTTGCCAAAAAGATATCTGCGGCGGAAATTGCAGCCTCTGCCCCGGCTGCATGGCAGGATATTCAGGCAAATGCACCGGTGCTGAACAAAAAATACAAAGGAACCGAAAGAGCAAAACTGTTTGACCGGTTTGACCGCGCATCACGGGCGACCGAAAGCGCAGTGGATACAACCGTTGCCGTACAGTTAGGCCTGGCCACCGCCATGGCCGCGTTCAGCCCGGATTCCGCAAACTATGAGCAAGTGAAACAGCGTATCGAAAGCCAGCGGAGCGCACTTCGTGGTGTGGTCGGGCAGCAGGTTTACGACAGCTACCTGTACACCTATGACAAGATCAGTGATCAGGAAATGAATTTGTACGTGGATTTTCTTGAAAGTGGGCCTGGCCTGGCGTTTTCACAGGTTGTCACCACCAGCATTCAGAAAGCGATTACCGATCCGGTTGAATCAGTTGGCCGTCAGATTGCGCGCTTTCTTGCCCCGGCAGGGAATGAGAAATAAACCGGGCGCAGCCTGCCTGCACCCGGTTTACGGAGCGTAATCAGCCGCGGCTGGTCACTTCCAGCAGGTGGTAACCAAACTG
>CAYUTG010000002.1:0-9052 GCA_964447555.1 uncultured Marinobacter sp. | reverse complement strand
TTTTGATCGGGCCAATCACGGTGTTCAGTTCGCTGTTAAACACGGCCTGGTCAAATTCAGGAACCATCTGGCCCGGGCCAAATGAGCCCAGATCTCCGCCGTTGCGGCCAGACGGGCAGGAAGAGTGCTGTTTTGCCACTTCGGCAAAATCCTGTCCACCTTCAATGGCTGCTTTCAGCTCATCACATTTAGCTTCGCTGTCTACCAGAATGTGGCGTGCGGTTGCTTGTGTCATAATCCGTATCTCTTCGTTGCGGGTGAATGCGTACTTCAAGACGGGAATGCTGCCCGCACTGCCGCACAGAGGCAAGCAGTTTTTGCCCCTTCAGTAGTTTTGCGTGTTCACCGTTCTTCTGCCAAACCTGTACAATGCCGCTTTTCTTTTTGCCGCCATAGTGCCGGCGCTCACTTCTATAGGTTTGCTTCTTGATCTCTACTGCCAATATCACCATGCAATTCGGGGCGAAACCCCTGTTCGAAAATGTCTCCGCCAAATTTGGTAACGGTAACCGTTACGGCCTGATTGGCGCCAACGGATGTGGAAAGTCCACGTTGATGAAAATACTCGGCAGTGATCTGGAGCCTTCAGCCGGCCAGGTTATGCTGGAGCCCAATACCCGCCTGGGTAAATTGCGCCAGGACCAGTTTGCCTACGAAGACTGCACGGTTATCGATACCGTTATTATGGGGCATGAGGAGTTGTGGGCTGTAAAAAAAGAACGGGACCGCATCTACAGCCTTGCTGAAATGAGCGAAGAAGATGGCATGGCGGTGGCCGATCTTGAAGTTCAGTTTGCCGAAATGGACGGCTACACGGCCGACGCCCGTGCGGGCGAACTGCTGATGGGGCTGGATATTCCCATGGATCAGCACAACGGCCCCATGAGTGCCCTGGCACCGGGTTGGAAATTGCGGGTGCTGCTGGCTCAGGCGTTGTTCTCGGACCCGGACGTACTGCTGCTGGATGAGCCGACCAACCACCTGGATATCAACACCATCCGCTGGCTGGAAAGCATACTGGTTGCCCGCAGCAGCACCATGATCATCATTTCTCACGACCGTCACTTCCTGAATAGCGTGTGTACCCACATGGCTGATCTGGATTATGGCGAGCTTCGGCTGTTCCCCGGTAACTACGACGAGTATATGACCGCCGCCACTCAGGCGCGCGAGCGCCTGCAGGCGGATAACGCTAAAAAGAAGGCACAGATTGCCGAACTGCAGCAGTTTGTCAGCCGCTTCTCGGCCAACGCGTCCAAAGCCAGGCAGGCCACATCACGGGCCCGGCAAATTGACAAAATTCAGTTGGAGGAGGTAAAGCCCTCCAGCCGGGTCAGCCCGTTTATCCGCTTCGAGCAGGGTAAAAAACTGCACCGCCAGGCGGTAACGCTGAAAGACCTGACCAAAGGCTTTGATGATCAGATATTGTTCAACAAACTGAACCTGCAGATAGAGGCTGGTGAGCGCGTGGCGATTATCGGCCCGAACGGCATTGGTAAAACCACTCTGCTGCAGTGTTTGGCCGGTGTTTACACACCCGACAGCGGAGAGGTGAAGTGGACTGATAGCGCGGAGGTGGGCTACTTTAAGCAGGATCACACCGCCGATTTCGCTGAAGATGAAACCCTGGCTGACTGGATTGCACAGTGGACCGATGGGGGTGAGCAGGTAATACGGGGCACGCTCGGCCGCATGCTGTTTTCGGGAGATGATATTGGCAAATCCGTTCGGGTTATTTCCGGTGGCGAACAGGGGCGTATGCTGTTCGGCAAGCTGATTCTGCAGAAGCCAAACGTGATGCTGCTGGACGAGCCCACCAACCACCTGGACATGGAATCCATCGAGGCGCTTAACCTGGCGCTCGACAATTACCCCGGAACCCTGATTTTTGTAAGTCACGACCGGGAGTTCGTATCATCACTGGCCACTCGGATTATTGAACTGAAGCCGGATGGCGTGACTGATTTTAGTGGTAGCTACGATGATTACCTGCGCAGCCAGGGCATCTGAACCATAAATTCTGAATGACGAACTCTGAAGTAGCCGGGTAAGTGGGGCAAAACCTTCAAAAAATTTCGGAGCCAGGGATGGCGGAGCTCATGGACGTGTTTACAGCGGTTTTTGAACGGTTTGGCCCACTTACCCGGCGGAAGCCCCTGAGGGTGAACAACAATAATTGGAGTGCAGGCAATGATCGAAGGGCCAGTAATTCAGGCAACCCGACAATGGGTAGAAGAAGTCGTCGTTGGTTATCATCTGTGCCCGTTTGCAAAACGTGAACTCGCCAGAAATCGTGTCCGGTTTGTGGTGTCGGAGGCAAAAACAGAAGATGAGCTGCTTCAGGCGTTGCATGCCGAGCTTCAGCTTCTGGAGGATGAGCCGGAGGTTGAAACCACACTGCTGATTCACCCGGGTGTATTACAGGATTTTACGCTCTACAACGCCTTTCAGGATGCTGCCAATGGCCTGTTGGTGTACCTGAACATGGAAGGGGTTTATCAGATAGCCACCTTTCACCCGGACTATCAGTTTGAAGGCACTCAGCCAGATTCTGCCGAAAACTATACCAACCGCTCACCCTACCCAATGCTTCATCTGTTGCGCGAGGCCAGCGTTGAAACAGCGATTGCGCAGTACCCGGGCATTGATGACGTTCCGGAGCGCAATATTAAACTGATGGAGGAACTAGGGGCAGAAAAAATGAAGGCAATTCTTGAAAGCTGTCGTCATGTGGCATCGTAGCTTTATAATGCCGTTTCACCGAAACAGCTAGCCCGGTCTTGAGCCAGACCAATGGCGGTCTGGCTCAAGACCATCGCCTTAGAGCAGGTTGTAGATAAACACGGCTGCAACCGCAACCGGCGTAACGTACCTTACTGTGGCGTACCACAGACGGAACATGCCAGGTGAGAGATCCAGTTCGCTTTCCACCACATCCCGTGACAACACCCAGCCAGCGAAAATCGCAACCAGCAGGCCGCCCAGTGGCAGCATAATGTTGGCGGTAAAGAAATCGAGCAAATCAAAGAAGGTTTTACCTTCAAACATGGCAATGCCGCCCAGTGGCGCAACATCTGACCACAGGTTCATGGACAGAATGGACGCGATGCCCAGTGCCCAGCACACGAAGCCAGCAAGCAGGGTGCTGGTCATCCGGTTCATGCTGTCTTTTTCTTCCAGCCATTCAACAATGGGCTCTAGCAGGGAGATGCCGGATGTCCAGGCGGCAACAACAAGCAGTACAAAAAACAGGGTTCCGAACAGGCTACCCATGGGCATTTGGCCAAAGGCCAGGGGTAATGTCTGGAATATCAGCCCTGGGCCTGCGCCTGGCTCAAGGCCGTTTGCGAAAACAATCGGGAAGATTGCCAGGCCTGCAAGCAGGGCCACAACCGTGTCTGTTAATGAAATGGCAACAGAAGTCTTGGCAATGGAAATGTTCTTGGGCAGGTAAGAGCCATAAGCCATCATAACCGCCATGCCAAGGCTCAGCGTGAAGAAAGCATGGCCCAGAGCGATCAGAATCCCGGTTGTGGTGAGTTTGGAAAAGTCTGGTTCAAACAGAAAAGCAGCCGCCTTGCCAAATGCGCCGGAAGTCATTGCGTAACCTACGGCAATGAGCAGCAATATAAACAGGCCCGGCATCAGAATAGTGATAGCTCGCTCCAGACCAGAGCGTACACCCTTGGCAACAACCAGCATGACCAGCGCCATGAACAGGGTGTGCCACATCAGCAGTGTTGCAGGGTCGGCGAGCAAGCCAGAGAAGATTTCACCTACCGCATCGGCAGACTGGCCTTCAAACAAGCCGCTGGCTGATGAGCCAACGTAAGAAATAGCCCAGCCGCCAATCATTGAATAAAACGACAGGATCAGGAAGCCGGCAAGCACGCCCATGGCACCCACCCAGCGCCAGGCTGGTTTCAGTCGGTTTTGGCGGGCAATCAACCGAATACTCTCAACCGGGCTGTGTCCGCCACGGCGGCCAATCATTACTTCCGCCATCATGATTGGCAAGCCTATAGCTGCAATACAGACGAGGTACACAAGAACGAATGCGCCACCACCGTTCTCACCAGTGATGTAGGGGAATTTCCACACATTCCCCAGCCCCACAGCAGAGCCGGTGGCGGCAAGAATAAAAGCAAGGCGAGAGGACCAGAGCCCTCGTTTTGCGTTGGAACCTTCAAGCATGCCAGCGTCGGTGGCGTTACCTGATTGTGATACAGACATGGTTGTCTCCTGCTTGGTACTTGTTTTTGTTAGTAAAGCAGAGGCCGTGAATCCGTCACGGCCTCAGGGTATGGCAAACCTGGGCTAGCCTGCCTGGGCTGCCGGTTCCCGGGTTTCTTCAGTGCCGCCCTGGTGTTTGCGGAAACGCTCTTCCGCTAACTCATTGGCAATGGCACCGGTGGGCCGGCCACTGGCATCGGAACGGGCAAAAATTTCACCCAGGGTGTCGCCAATGCTCTCGACATGGGCACGGACTTTTTCAGGGGCAACCTCTTTGCCCTCGTAGAACACGTCAATAATGCCGCCTGCGTTGATCGCAAAATCGGGTGCGTACAGAATGCCTTTGTCTTTCAGCGCCTGATCGTGATCGGGGCGCTCAAGCAGGTTGTTGGCTGCGCCGGCAATAACGGTGGCTTTCAGTTGTGGAATGCTGGTGTCGTTCAGCACAGCGCCCATGGCGCAGGGGGCGATAACATCAACGGGCAGGAACAGAATGTCTTCTGCAGAAGCTGGCTTTGCGCCCAGCTCATCGACCGCGCGCTGCATGTTGTCACTGTGAATATCGTAAACCCAGAGTTCGGCCCCGGCTTCTTTCAGATGGCGGGCCAGCCGGTAGCCAACATTACCAACCCCCTGAACGGCCACTTTCAGGCCGGCCAGGTCGTCACGGCCAAGTTTATGTTTTACGGCGGCTTTCAGCCCGACAAATACACCATAAGCGGTGGTTGGTGACGGATCGCCATTGCTGGGCTGGCCGTCAAACCCTGTGTGGTCTGTGATGCCGGCAACATGGCGTGTGTGCTGCCCCATCACTCTGAGATCGGCAACGCTGGTGCCCGAGTCTTCAGCCGCAATGTACTGGCCGCCCAGCCCCTCAAGGTGTTTTCCCATCATGGCGAGCAGCGCGTCGGTTTTCTGCTTGCGTGGGTCGCCGATAATGACGGATTTGCCACCGCCGAGATCCAGATTGGCCAGCGCTGACTTGTAGGTCATGCCCTTTGAAAGCCGGAGGACATCCCGCAGGGCTTCTTCATCACTGGCGTACGGGAACATTCGGCAGCCACCAAGGGCAGGCCCGCGGGAGGTATTGTGTATGGCCACAATGGCTTTTAATCCGGTTTCCGGATCAGAGAAAAAAGACAGGTGTTCGTGATTATCAAATTCGGGATGGCTGAATACGTTCATCGCATATCACCTCTTGTTAAATGCCGCTTGCCTTGCGGCAATTCTGTTTTGTTGTCAGGTTCGGTTTATTGGCCCGCAGGCAAGGCTTGTTAAGTACAGATTGGCGTATCGGGGCTGCTGTCAGGAGCGGGCGGAATCGGAACCCGGGAGCGGCACAATGCCGGAGAACAGAAGGTGCTGGTGATTGCGGGTTTATACAGTTGTGCAAACTGCAACCAACCCTGAGGGGATGCTGAATGTAACATATTGAAATCCTCTCCACCTGACCGGATCACGGTATCAGTGGCTGCCTTGTTTTTGTCGTCCGGCTTGTGGCCGGCATTTTGATTTCAGTCGCCCGGATCCCCACAAGGGGATTGCCCTTTTGGGGGCCGGACAGTGGCTAAACTAATCGTTGCTATCCGGCGCGTCAATTCATAGCAGGCTTTTCTCCCGTTGACAGACTGTCAGTGTGACGGGGCGGTGTTTGTGACGGTAAAACCCCCTGAAAGATCAATAACTCATCTTTTTTAACGGATCTGCCCGAAAAGTAGCTGTTTCGGGAAGTGCGTATGCGCATGCTGGCGGGGTAGTGGTGTCTGTTGGGGGTGTCTGTATGGAGAAGTTGGTTATATAACGTTCAAGTTTGCTTTGGCTGTGCCGATACTGGAATAAATGTATACAGGTGTCCCCATTATGATTTCTGCAAGCCAGGTTTCACTGTTTCAGAACAGCTCCCGGCAGGTATTGGCGCTGGACAGCAGCCAACTGCGAATCAACCATTCGCAAGCAACGCCTGCTCAAACGGGTAACACGCGGGGCACGGAGGTGGCTTTGCAGCGCCAGGCTGCTTATCGCTATAGCGGTGCGGAACAGTTGGCCTTCAGCAGCTCCGGAACGGTAAGCAGCGGCGACCGGAGCGCCGTATTTACGTCAGCAGAGCTGACGGAGAAAACCACAGATTTGCTGTTAATGGGCCAGCAGGCCATTAATATCAGCCGTGCAGCACTTGGCGGAGGCGGTGAAGTGCAAGGGCAAGGCAGCTTGTCCGTTACCGCAGGGCGCTATATGTTTTATTCTGAAAGCGAATCCCGCTCGTTTGCCTCTACCGGCACTATCACAATGGATGACGGCAAATCCATTGATTTCACGCTATCTCTCAGGCAGTCTCAGTCCCGCACCTATGAGTATTCTGAAACCGTTCAGATACAGGAGCGGCCCATGACCGACCCTCTGGTGATCAATTTCGGAAGTGCAACCGCCAGGCTGACAGATACTCTGTTCGAGTTTGATATGAATGGTGATGGTGACAGTGGCCGGTTCGCGTCTCTTGGCAGTGGTAGTGGCTATCTGGTGCTGGACCGCAACGGTAATGGCAAGGTGGACGATGGCTCTGAACTGTTTGGCCCGCAGAGTGGGTCTGGTTTCAGTGAGCTGGCGAACTATGACGATGACGGCAACCGCTGGATAGACGATGGTGATGAAATTTTCGATTCATTGTCTGTGTGGGTACAAACTGCCGGTGGCGATCAGGAACTTCGGTCACTGAAAGAGGTAGGTGTTCAGGCGCTCTATGTTGACGGTGTTGATGATAACTTCACCCTTGCCAACGGGCAGGGCGTTCCTCTGGGGCAAATCAAGGGCACGGGTATTTATCTGACGACGGATGGTGAAGTGCGTACGCTTGAAGAGCTTGATCTGGCAGAACAGACAACGCAACAGGGCCCCGCTGTGGAAGAGATAGTGTCACGCAGCCCCAATCCGGATAACCGCAATAATGCCGGTGCCCCCGGAGAAGCCTTTTCAGACGCTCGCACAGAGGCGATTCGTTCGGCGCTGGCCAAGCTTAATGAAATACGGGAAAAGCAGCAGGCCTTTATTGAAGAATCGAAACAGGCCGGTAAACCCGAATCACCACTGGATAACTACCTTGGGGTTATTGACCGGCTTCGCCTGGAGCTGCTGAACAGCCAGGATGAGAAAAAACAGGCGGCTAGCCGGTATCTGGAGTTTGCCAGGGGTTGATGCGCCACTTTGGGTATACCGTTAGGTGCTGCCAAAAAGCAAAGCAGGGCCGTGGCGGCCCTGCTTTTATCAATGAGTCGGTAAATCAGAACCCGCGAACCTCCCTCACTGTATTCGGCCCGCCATCGCCATTGGAAGTGTCCAGAATCTTCAGTGAATTCTTCTTGCGTGTATTAACGTAAATAACACTGTGTTTCAGATCTGGACGCCGTATGGTCAAAAGCCGGTGAGGCCCGGCACCCATTTCACCGGTTATCTGGTTCCAGCCATCAAATCCCAGGAAAGAGAAAGAGTGGTCATATGTATCAGCCGGCAGGTCTCCCAGTTTGACCATGCCGGCAGCCGGGTTGCTGGCACTGATCGCGTAGAGTTCCGGGTTGACCAGTTCGGTGACACTGTTGGAGCTGTCAGCCTCAACGCCTTTGATGAAAAACACCTCGCTGAGCTCCATGTTCTTGGTGCGACCCCGCGGGAAAATGCCACCCCCGGCTCTGGGCTTGATTTGCGCCAGGGTGACTTGTGCCTGCATAGGCCCCTTGCCATTGGTTGAGGCGGCAATCCATGTGGCGTCCTTGATGATAACCGGTTCGCCACTGCCGTCTGCCTGACGCGTGACGGCCTCCACCCAAACCCGGGTCTCATACTCGGGAATGACTGTTTCGTAAGGCGGTTGGCCGATGACTCTCTCACCCACTTTGATTTCCATGGCACGCTTGCGGCCATAGTAAATACTGCCATCTGCATCGCCGTAAACCGGGTTGCCTAAGTTCACAACGACAGCCGGTTGTTCGCGTGCCAGGTCCGCTGAATCTATTTGCTGATCCAACTCGGTCAGGTTCCCATTGGCAGTGTTATAGGAATAGAGACTATTTTTATAAGAACTGCTGGCATCCGATGGTGCTGTCCAGACAAGATAAGGGCCTGCCAGCTTCATGGTTAAGGGGCTGGCTTTTGACTTCGTCTGTAGTAATTCTTCCCAGCCATTCTGGTCAAGACGATAGATGCTGTTACCTTCGTTGTTTCCGCTGGTATCCATTGCCATGTAGACAGCGTTATGAGCAATGGCCACTCTGTCCAGAAGGATGCGAGAGGTAGGCAGTTTCAAGGCTTTGCCCGCACCGTTGCGCAGTTTTTTCAAACTGCCCGGTTGACCAGAGGCACCGTGGCTGAACTTATAAATGACCTTGTGAATGGTGCCACCGCCGGCCTCTTCCTGTTCCAGTACCACCAGTTGTGAACCGTCGGCAAAGACACCACCGGGGAAAGGTTGCAGAGATGCTCCCTCTATAATTGAATTCACCACGGCCTGGCCGCTTTCGTCTTTGACTTCACCTAGCTTGGTGCCATCAATGCCGTATTGCAGCAACCGGAATACATCGTTGTCACTATCCAAAGAAAAAACCAGCCATCCCTCGGGTTTGTGAGTGCTGCCATCCATCAAAGGCACTTTCGGCAGCAGACTGTTTGCCGTGCTGTCTTTAAATTCGGTTATCTGGCCTGACGAGTCGACAGGGTTCTGGCGGAACATGTTCTGCCCTGGCCCCCCATATGTCACGACCGACTTGGCAGGATTCTGTAAATCATACTGGCTGAGTGAGATACCAATGAGAGAGAGTTTGTTGTTAACTTC
>CAYUTG010000001.1:0-55779 GCA_964447555.1 uncultured Marinobacter sp. | reverse complement strand
AATTATTTTTGGCTTCCAGAACCACGGCTTTCGCCGCATCAATCATATTTTTCAGGCCCGATTTCCGGGCATCCAGCAAACTTGCTTCCAGGCGTTGCAGTTCAGCCTCTCCGTTGCTCTGAATCTCACTCGCCGTTATCCACGCAATGGTTGCTGCGGTTATCAGAACGGGTACCAGAGTGGCAATCAATAACCGGGTTCTTATGCGTAGGCGATTCAGGGCCATAACAGATTCCTGCGAGTGAATATTATTGTTAACAGGCCGAAGTATAGTTCAGCGATACTGTTCACGGCCTGCTATCCGGCGGGGCATGTTGCTCACACTTTTTACAGTTCAGCTCAAAGCCCAGCATGTTGTTGCGACCCTCCGGAGTGATGACCCAGGGGCGGTTGACCCAGGGTGGGTCATGGCGTACATGCTGGTTATGGCCGCAGGCAAGCTGTGCTACCCAGTGATTTTCATCGTCTTTGTGATAACCCGTTATCGGCTGTTTCATACAGAACTTTAACCAACGACACTGCGGATAAAAATGGCCGGTGTTACCGGCAACTCGTCCAGATTCCGGGCAAGGTTACGCTTTAAGCGCTCAATTTTGCCAGGTCAGTTACGGGGCAGATTGATTTCCAGCATCGACCGGGTGCCAACCTTGGCCATTTTTACCTGCTGCGGAACAATCCCCTCACATTTCAGCGCTTCGTGAACTTTCTCAACCAGTTCGACCGGCGGCAACCAGCTACAACTGAAAACTGTCCGTCACCGCAGTGCAAAATGGTGGAAGGTGTTCAGCGCCCTGGAATCTGAACAGGCTCAGGGTGGTGCTGTCGTCGGGTGGCTGGCAGGCGAACTGGAGCAATATCTTGAAAGTGTTCATCAGGATTAACGCTGCGGGTGACGCAAACCCCGGAAATACCTTATCCTGAGCCAACCGTTTACAGATGTTTCACTTCAGGAGGCTCTGATGAAAACCGCTCAGGATCTGGTTGCAGCCGCAAAAAAAGACATTCAGGAGGTAACACTTGCCGAGGCAGACCAGGCCATCGAGCACGCTGATCTGCTGGTTGATGTAAGAGAATCCGAGGAATACCGCACCAGCCATATTCCCGGTGCCATCAACATTTCCAGAGGCATGCTGGAATTTAAATTCAGCAACGATCCGGCACTGGAAAACCGTAATATGAGGATTGTGTGTTACTGCAAAACCTCAGGCAGGGCGGCGTTGAGTGCCAAAGCACTGCAAGAGATGGGGTACCGCCATGTGCAGTCTGTTGAAGGCGGATTTGATGCCTGGCAAGACGCTGGAAAGCCGGTTGTAAAACCCGACCTGCCCTCGTTTGACTGAGCGCAGGCCGCGCATGGCCTGAATTACCTGGGAAGTTTGGTAACCGCCATGGTCAACCGCGAAACGCAGGTTGTTTTACCCTGTTCGTTCTCTAGCAAGATTTCCCATACCTGGGTGGTGCTGCCAATATGGATGGCCTTTGCTGTGGCATACACCCAGCCCTTACTGACCGGGCGAATGTGATTGGCATTGATATCCAGGCCTACGGCAACCGTGCCCGGGTCTTTCAGGCAGCAGTTCGCCGCCATGCTGCCCAGCGTTTCAGCCAGCACAACCGATGAGCCACCATGCAGTATGCCAAAAGGCTGTACGGCGCGTTCATCAACCGGCATGCGGCCTTTAACGTAATCCTCACCAACTTCCAGATATTCAATGCCCATGTGAGCAACAGCCGTATTCTTGCTGGCTTCCATCATCTGCTCAAGATCGGGCTTATGGGTCCAGATAGCCATACTTCTTCCTCTGTGACGGTTGGCTTAAAAGGGATAAAAGTGAACTGAAGGCCGAAAGTGTATACCGTTAGCTAGCAAACAACCACCGGGTGCGAGCCTACCGTTATAGCGCAGCCACTAAACCTGACACATCCCGGAAACGACCGCTTCAAACTCATCAGAGGCCACCGGCCGACCGAAGTAATAACCCTGAAATCTCTGGCACCCCAACTCCAGAAGAAAATCGCACTGCTGGCGGGTTTCAACCCCTTCGGCAATCACTGACAAGTTCATGGCATCCGCCAGGCTGATTACCATGCGGGCAATGGCTGCATCGTTCGGGTTATCCAGAATGTCTCGCACAAACCCCTGGTCAATCTTCAGTTCATCCAGCGACAGCCGCTTGAGATAGCCCAGCGATGAATAGCCAGTGCCAAAATCATCCAGTGAAACCCTTATGCCGACCCGCCTGAGGGACTCAATTGTCTGTTGCACCTTAACCAGATCGAACGCGAGCGCACTTTCAGTTACCTCTATTTTCAGCTTCCCGGCAGGGGCACCGGTCACGTGTAAAATATCCATAATGGCGTCCAGAAAGCCAACCTGATGAAATTGGCGGGCACTTACATTCACAGACAGGGTGATGTCAGAAAGAGGGTGGTGGCTGGCATTCCAGAGCACCAACTGCCGGCAGGCCTCTTCCAGCACCCAGAGGCCAATTGGTTCAATCAGCCCGGTTTCCTCCGCCAGCGGAATAAAACGCATGGGCGACACCATTCCACGGCCCGGGCTGTTCCATCGGATTAATGCCTCAGCACCTACGGGCATGCCGGTTTCGTCCACCTGCATCTGATAGTGCAGCAGAAACTCGGAGCGCGTTAATGCTTTTCTCAGGTCGGCCTCAAGATCCAGCCGGTTCGTAACCCGCTCCTGCATTTTTGCGTCGAAAAAGCGAATACGGTTCTTGCCGTCTTCCTTGGCCCGGAACATGGCCATGTCGGCTTGCCGCAGCAACTCTTCCAGCGTTATATCATGGTCAAAAAACAGCGTAACACCAATGCTTGGCGTACCCGTGTATTCCGTGCATTCAAGAGCGTAAGGCTGGTTCAGTGTGTCCCGTACTTTCTCACACACTTTTTCAATCTGATTAGCCGCCAGTAACGGGTCTTCGGCAAAACCTTTGAGAACCAGCACAAATTCGTCGCCACCTATCCGCGCAACGGTATCCCACTCTCTGACAACACCCCTAAGCCGTTCGGCAACGTGAATCAGCAACTGGTCTCCAACCGCATGGCCAGCAGAGTCGTTAATGGTTTTAAAGTCGTCCAGATCAAGAAAAACAAGGGCTCCGTGCTTCTTTTCCCGTAAACTGGTGGCCAGTGCCTGAGCCAGGCGGTCCCTCAGAAGCCGACGGTTCGGAAGCCCTGTCAGCGAATCGTAAAAGGCAAGCTGGGCAATTTCCTTTTCGGAGGCCTTTCTTTCGGTAATATCTGTGATCACGCCAATAAAGACCTCTTTGGATTCATCATCCAGACGCGACACCCGCACTTCAGCCGGGAAAATCTCACCGTTTTTACGCTGCCCCTCCACCTCTCTGGATAATCGCGATGCCTTCTGCCGCCCGAATGCATCGAGAATACTGGCCTGGTTACTTCGCAACGACGGAGGCATTAACAGGTCAATTCGTTTGCCAACCACTTCCGGAGCCTTGTAGCCGAAGATGGTTTCAGCCGCCAGGTTGAATGTCTGAATCAGGCCTTTTGAGTTGGTGGTAACAACCCCGTCCGCAATATTGGCCAGAATCGCACGGGTTCGCCTGGCCTGCTGATGAACCCGGCGGGCCGCGCGCTTCTGATGTGTAATATCGTAAAAATAACCATGCCACAGGGTGCTGTCGTCAGCCAAACGCCGGGGGATCGCCTTTACTTCAATCCAGAGGGTTTCGGAACGGTGGTTTTCCGCCCGGAAACTCATATGCAGCGGCGATAAATTAAGGCGGGATTTCTCAATTTCCCTGTGGTAATAACTCTGGTCTTCCTTTACCACACGATCCATCAGCAGATGGCCGTCTGTGGCCAGCAAGTTCGGGCTCAGCGCGAACATTTCCTCAACCTTCGAGCCCATAAACGGAAAATTCATGGTGCCATCGCTGAACATCCGGAACTGGAAGACAACCCCGGGAAACTGATCCGCAAACAGCACCAGGCTCTGATATAGCTGGTTAGCACCCTCAGAAGAGAGTTTCCTGGCCACAGCGGCAGATAGCAGATCACTGCAGTGTTTAAAGCTGGTGTAGGCACGCTCTGATTCTGTGAAGGAATCATGCAGTGAATCGAACCCGAAAAAGCCAATTACAGCACCCTCAGATTTCAGGGTAACCATCACCAGAGAACGGATAGACTGACGTTCAAATTCCTGCTTTTCTGCCAGTGCATCCTCACTCATATGACTGACTTCCGGAACGACAATCAGTTGCCGGGTCTGTAACTGGGTTTCCAGCCAGGGGAATACCGATAACGAAATATCCTGTACTGAATCTTTTTGCGGCGTAACCCCTGGAGCACACCATTCATGGGTGTTGCTGAGTGTGCGGGTATAGTGATCAATCAGAAAAAGGTAACTGCGATCCGCCCCAATCTCCTGGCCAATGGTCTCCAGAAACCGGTCAATCACGGGGTCCATATCAGCACTGGAGGTTTCCGCAAAGCCAAGGGCAAGGCGGATTAGCAAATCGTCATCCAGGTACAGCATTTGCCGTGTTTCCATTGTCAAAGCGTGTGCGTTCCAGGCCAGAATCGCAGAGTTGTTCGCGCATTACGGGCTGGCAGAAGGTACCCGAGTCAGTATAGACGTTATTGTCGCGTACAAAAGGATCTGCGTGGGGAACGGTTGAATTCGCCCTATTCTGACACAAGGTTTCTTACAGGCACGCCCAACAGGTGCTATTCACTCGTCAATCAAAAGGACGATTCCGTTATGAAAATTCTGATGGTTCTGACTTCCCATAATCAGATGGGCGACACCGGCCATAAAACCGGCTTCTGGCTGGAAGAGTTTACCGCGCCTTATTACGTATTCCGGGATGCGGGTGCGCAGCTTACCCTTGCATCGCCCAAGGGAGGCCAGCCGCCGATAGACCCGAACAGTGAAGCGGAAGACGCCCTGACAGACACCACCCGGCGCTTCCGGAAAGACGACCACGCCAAAGAGGCACTGGCCAGCACAAAAAAACTGGCTGATGTCACCATGAGTGAATACGACGCCATTTTCTACCCGGGTGGCCACGGCCCGCTGTGGGATCTTGCCAGTGACGACACCTCTGCCGCCCTGCTGAAAGCGGCCTGGGAGCAGGACAAGGTGATTGGTGCTGTGTGCCACGCACCGGCCGTCTTCAGGAATGTCGAGATCAAGCCGGGCCAGAACCTGGTGGGAGGCCGGAATGTGACCGGCTTCAGTAACAGCGAGGAAGAAGCCGTTGGCCTGAGCGGTATTGTGCCTTTTTTACTGGAAGACATGCTGAAAGAAAAATCGGCCAACTATTCCCGTGGCGACGACTGGGCACCACACATTGTGGTGGATGACAAACTGATTACCGGCCAGAACCCGGCCTCGTCCGAAGGGGCGGCCAAGGCCGTCATTCAGGCACTTCAGGAAGCCTGATGCCCGCTAACCCCCGGCCAGGGCACGCGCCTTGCCGGGGCTGTTTTCTTCGCAGAATTTTCCCAGGTGAGCATCAGGATTCGCCAGTCTGTGCTAACGTTCTGAAGAACATCTCAAAAGGCTGGCTTTCTTCATGAGCAATCCAAAACACACCCTTTTCTGGATGACCCTGTTTCTGGTGATTGTGGCCACTGTTGGCATTCTGATCCACAAACCGCTGATCTCAGCGTTTATGGCCAACTGGGTTTTTAACCTGCTGATACTGTGCGTACTGATTGTTGGTATCGGGCTGACCTATCGCCAGGTGTTTGTCCTGTTTCCCGAACTGCGCTGGATTTCCCAGTTCCGCACCGGCCATTCCGGCCTGTCCGTGTTGCAGGAACCACGCCTGCTGAAGCCACTGGCCAGGCAACTGGGCGAAGAAGCCAAACGCGACCGGTTCACCCTGTCCACCCTGTCTCTGCGCACCGTTCTGGATGGCATTCATTCCCGAATGGACGAGCAGCGCGAGATTTCCCGCTATTTCATCAGCCTGCTGGTTTTCCTGGGGCTGCTGGGCACCTTCTGGGGCCTGCTTGGCACCATCAACGCTGTGGGTGAGGTGATCACCAACCTGGACATGGGCAACGGTGATTTTGGCAAAATATTTGCCGATCTTCAGGCCGGGCTGTTAACCCCCTTGCAGGGCATGGGTACCGCCTTCAGTTCATCTCTGTTCGGACTTGGCGGCTCACTTATTCTGGGCTTTCTGGATATTCAGGCCGGCCATGCCCAGAACCGGTTTTATGACGGGCTGGAAGAATGGCTGACCGGCGTAACCAATCTGGTCGACCCGTTTAACAGCAACGAACAGCAGCCATGAGTGGATCAAGACACCGAAACCGCAGCAACATCAATGTCTGGCCGGGGTACGTAGACGCACTCTCTGCCCTGCTGATGCTGGTGATCTTCATGCTGCTGGTGTATGTGGTGAGCCAGCTGTACCTGTCTCAGACACTGTCTGACCGGAATTCCGAGCTGGCACGGCTGCATCAGCAACTGGACGACATCTCCCAGCTACTGGGGCTGGAAAAGGACAAAACTGAAACACTGGAGCAGCAGATGCTCAGTCTTCAACGTGATTTCAGTGACAGCCAGGCCCTTAACGAAGATCTTCAGGAACGGCTGGAGACATCCCGCAATCAGTTGATGCGCCAGGCCGCTGAAGCCGATGCCCGCGCCGAGCGGCTGGCAAGCATGAATCAGGAGCTGGACAACAAAAACGAACTGTCAGACAGCCAGCAAGCCATGATTATGCGGCTGTCCAACCAGATCGCGGCACTGCGAGGCCAGTTGCGACAAATAACCGCGGCACTGAAGCTGCAAAAAGTAGTGACGGCAGAGAAAGAAGACAAGCTGGACAATGTCACCCAGCGCCTGAATACCTTGCTGGCCGAGCGGGTGAACGAACTGGAGCAATACCAGTCTGAGTTTTTCTCAAGGCTGCGTAACATTCTGGCGGCCAATGAAAATATAAGAATTGTCGGCGACCGCTTCCTGCTGCCTTCCGAGCTGTTATTTGCCTCCGGTTCTGCCCAGCTCGGCGCTGAGGGTAAGCGCGAACTCGACAAACTGGCCGGTGTTTTGCTGAACGTCGTCAAGACCATTCCTAAAGACCTGGACTGGATTCTGCGGATTGATGGCCATACCGACATCATTCCCATCAACACGCCTCAGTTCCCCTCAAACTGGGAGCTGTCCACTGCCCGCGCCGTGGCCGTGGTTCGCTATCTGGCAAATCAGGGCGTGCCGGAAAAACGCATGGTGGCGGCTGGCTTTGGTGAGTTTTTCCCGGTTGCCGAGGGCACCTCGCCGGAAGCCTTGCAGGCCAACCGGCGCATTGAGATCAAACTGACGGATCGCTGACCGTGCTTAGACTGCGCTATAATGTAGAGCAACCGATGAGGTTGAAAACGCTATGAGTGAGACTAACTCAATTGCCCCGGTGCAAGGGGTACTTGCCGGCATTATAGATGCCACACAACCAGACTCCATTCTCTGCTGCGGCAAATACGCCTGCAGCGCAGCCCGTATCTGGCAAAGACTGCACAGCCAGACCAGATTGCACACCCTTGATGCCGCATCGCCAGGGTCTGCAATGCCGCTGGATGCCGTGTATGACCTTGCCCTGATTTCAGACACCCTCGAGTTTATGCCTCATGATGAGGCAATGCTGTTTCTGGGCCAGTTGCGGAACTATGGTACACACCGGATTGCAGTCGCACTGAGTGAAAACCGCGACTGGGCATTCACAGACTTTATTGGCCTGGGGTTTCAGAAGCATGCCAGAGTTCAGGCTCAGAACAGACCAGTCACTGTCTACACCTACAACCTGGACACGTACAATCACGTCAGAGCCTGGAACAATCCCGCCGACTGGGCTAATCCGGAAATGTGGGACAAAGCCCGATGGTAACAATGTGAGCCAGCTCCCAACGGGCTGGTCGAAAAAGGAATAGCACATGTCATGGTTTAAGACACAGGTGGCCAGGAAACAGCTTAAGAGCGAATCAGAGAAAATCCACCGTGACGACCTTGAAGCCCTGCTGGAACGCCAGCAGGCTATTGAAGCCAAAGTGAAAGGCAGCGGCAAGCTCAAACGTTTCAGTGCAGACGTTAAACTGATGTTTTCCATGGTCCGCGATTACTGGCAGGGTAATTACCGGGATGTGCCCTGGAAAAGCATTGCTGCCATTGCCGGCGCCCTGATTTATGTATTGAACCCACTGGATGTTATTCCGGATCTGATTCTTGGCATTGGCTTTCTGGATGATGCCGGCGTTGTAGCCTTGTGCCTGAAGCTGGTTGAATCCGATCTTCACCGCTATGCTGCATGGAAAGAATACACAGAAGAATACAATTCAGTCACACAAACCAATTGATCGGTTAAAAATCGATGGGGTATCTTTTGCCCCCCTGGTTTACTGTCGTTAAAAATTCGGAGATAACGTGGATTTAGCCACTCTGATTGGCCTTGCCGGTGCCCTTGTTCTGATTGCCTCTGCCGTTATTCTTGGCGCATCGCCCGATGTATTTATCAACGGCCCGTCTTTGCTCATTGTTATCGCCGGAAGCTTGCTGGTGGTGCTGGCCAAGTTCAGCCTGGCTCAGTTTTTTGGTGCCTTCAGTGCGGCAGCCCGCGCCTTTAAATTCAAACTTCCGGAAACTCCGTCTGCTATTGAAGAGTTGGTAGAGGTTGCCCAGATAGCCCGCAAGGAGGGTGTGCTGGGGCTGGAGGGCCGGGAGGTGGCGTCGCCCTTCCTCGGCCAGGGCATTCAGATGCTGGTCGATGGCCAGAACGGTGACACCATCAAGCAGTTGCTGAACAAAGAGCGGCTGATGACACTGGACCACAACCGCTCCGGTGCCAAGGTGTTCACCGCCATGGCCGATGTCGGCCCGGCCATGGGTATGATCGGTACGCTGATTGGCCTGGTGCAGATGCTGTCTAACATGGAAGATCCGAAGTCTATCGGGCCGGCCATGGCGGTCGCCCTGCTGACCACCCTGTACGGTGCCATGATGGCTACCATGATTGCCTCTCCCATTGCCGACAAACTGTCACTGCGGATGACCGAGGAAGCCCGCATGCAGTCTTTATACATAGACGCTCTGGTGGCCATTCAGGAAGGCACCAACCCGCGGGTTATTGAGCAACTGCTATCCAGCTACCTGACCCCAAAACAGCGCAGCAAGAATGGCGCGTCGGAAACGGCGGACGCATAAGCGATGGAAGAACTACCCGAAGAAGAAAAACCGGGCATCCCCGCCTGGGTTGTCACCTTTGCGGACCTTATGTCGCTGCTGATGTGCTTTTTTGTGCTGCTATTGTCCTTCTCGGAAATAGACGCTCAGAAGTTCAAGCAAATAGCCGGCGAATTGTCCCAGGCGTTTGGTGTGCAGCGAGAAGTGCCTGCTCTGGAGATTCCCATGGGCACCAGCCCGGTGTTCGATAAATTTTCACCGGCACCACCGGAACCCACCCTGGTGAATGAGGTTCAGCAGACCACCTCTGATCAGCAGCCGGAACTGGAGACCCTCAGAGGTACCGCCGAGGCGGAAGCCGAAGCGGCCGCACAGGCAACCCTGAACGACAGCACGGAACAGATTCGTTCGGTGCTGGACAAGGCCATCAAAGACGGACGAGTGAATGTAAGCCAGGACGATGACGAGCGTCGGATTGTTATCCGGGTTGAGGAAAAGGGTTCATTCCCTTCCGGCTCAGCGCAGCTTACCTGGGAATTTGAAGGCCTGTTACTTGAGATGGCAAACGTGCTAAGCCACATTCCCGGCAAGCTCACCATTGAAGGCCATACCGATAATATCCCCATACACACAGACCGCTTTTCCAGTAACTGGGATCTGTCTGCGGCCCGGGCGGCTGCGGTAGCCAATGCGCTGCTGGCCACAAAAGAAGTCGATCCGGGGCGGCTCGCGGTAAAAGGGCTGGCAGACACCCAGCCCCGGGTAGCCAACGATTCGGATGAAAACCGGGCAAAAAATCGCCGGGTTGAGATTATTGTGGATATGTCCGAACCGCTGCATGAGCATGAAGTACAGCTCAGAGAACTGATTGAATCACAGAGTGGCAATCATGAAACCGTGATTGATGTCCGGTCTGATACCAGCAAGGACAGCCAGCTTAGCTGGTAGCCGGTTTACCGATACGGCTGTTAATGCCCGGTCAGCTCCATATACCCCACGCCGGAATGGCTGCCAGACACTGAAACCGGGCTTTCCCAGTAGGGGTAAAGTCCGTTATTCCAGTAATCCCCTGCTGGCGCAGATACATGAACGTCGATACCGTAAGCCGGTACCTGTAAACGCCAGCGTGTGGGAATGCCCTCGCCATCAGCCAGCGGTGTCAGCGTGAAATCCTCACCTGCCAGAGCTACCGGCTCCCCCATTAGGGGAATCCAGGTGCCAGACTGAAACACCCCGTCATTTTCCCGCAACCGGAACGCCATGATTTTATCGCCCGAATCGAGATGCAGTGCGAACCAGTCCCAGCCTTGCTGGCCCTTCTTCAGGAACTGGCTACTCCACTCCCGGTCGAACCAGCCTTTGCCCCTCACGTTCAGGGTTTCACCCTGCACGGTGACCTGTCCTTCTATAGCAATATCCACCAGGCTAAAGTACATGGAGCCTTCACCGCTGGCCGATTTGGCACTGAAACCATGGTCGCCGTGGGCAACCGGCCTACCCTTGATGGTCAGCGACAGATCATAAGCCCAGTCATCTGCGGTTACCTGTAAACGCCACAGGTCCTGACCCGAAGAAGTTTTTGGCTGCTGACCAAGCTGCCAGTTATCCAGCCAGACACGGAATGGTTGCGCGGTGGCACCGGCTGCGCCGACGTTGCCACGGGCCAGTTTCTCAGCAAATTGATGGCGTCCGTTCCAGCTCACGGCTCCCTGAGCCATCCATACCGCCTGAAGCGGCCAGGCGGATGCTGCAGGAGGAGGCACATCAGCCGGTCTGGGCTGGAGCGCCTGACGAAACTGGGTCCACTGCACATCGAGCGGCTGGCCATCGGCGGTTGTCAGGTTCGCAGTCAGATACCACCATTCAATGCGGTACTGTGGGTGCGGGCCCATATCGGCCGGGAACTTCAACCGGTCGCCGGGGCCAGGCTGAAGGTAGAGCACGCTTTGTGATTCTGACTGACTGGCAGCCAGCCCGGCAAAGCCGGTTTCATCCGGTGAGTCTGAGCAACCGGCGGTAAACACCAGACAACCAGCCAGAAGAAGAGGCAGCAACGCTAACCGAAATCTCATCGTTCCCCTCCCGAGACCTGATTCGCAGAAGCCGGCATAACCACCGGATGCCGGAGCTGAACACTCATCAGCAAGGCAATACTCAGCCCGATCAACAGGCTTAGCACCCCCAGTTCCAGCCAGAAGGCCGGATAAACCTCCATTGGCAGAGACCAGCCAAAGGCCAGCGGATTAATCCTGTGCACCAGCACCCATGACAGCCAGATACCAAGTGGCAGTGCCAGCAAAGCAATGCCGGCGGTGAGGACAACGGCCAGCCTCGCCAGTTGTTCGGCCACTTGCCTGCGCCCTAGCCCCCACACCAGCAGCAACCGGAAATACCAGGCACGGGTCGTGAAAAACACCCAGCCCATAATCAGCAGCGACACAGCGGCCAGTATCAGCGTTATAAAGGTCATCGCCCGGGTGAGCATGAAGGTGTTGTCAAACACCGCATCGGCCAGTGCCCGCGCCCGGCGATTGTCCTGCACAGACAGGTGAGGCACCTGCCGGGATTGCGACCAGAGCTGTTGCAGGCCGGCTTTGACCGCCTCTATACCAAGGCTGCCCGGATTGATCGAAAGACTGACAGAGGCTGGCCTAAAGGCTTTGGGCAATACACTGGCGTGCAGCAACACTTCCCCTGCAGGGCGGCCGTAATCGGCATAAATAGCCACGATCGGTAAGGTGAAGGCCTTGCCAGCGACCGTTACTGTAAGGGTGTCACCGACCGACAGATTCTGCCGGCGGGCCTGCTGTTCATTGATCATCAGACCCTGGCCTTCGGCCACGGCCGCCCAGGGTTCATTGGTGGCGCTCTGCAGATGCCAGTCTGTCAGCAGGAAGTCGATGGGCGCCAGCGCCAACAGGTCGACAGCCTGCTCTGCCTGCCCTGCGCCTGCGGCACTCACCCTGGCCCTGCCACGAATAACCCGGTGCCACTGGCCAGTTTGCTCAAGCGCAGGTTGTGATTGCAACCACTCAGCGGCGAGATCGGCTGAGGCCCCGGCCGGCACCTTGATAAAATAATCCGCCGACAGGCGCTGGCCCAGCCACTCGTCAAAGGTGGCTTCAAACACGGTGACCAATGCCTGAACAGCCAGCACCATGGCCAGAGCAAACTGCAACGCCACCAGTGGTAACGCCAGCCGCCGCGCCAGCACACCCAACTCCCGGTAACGCCACCGCGGCAGCGGGTTCTCGACCCGGTGCACCGCCACCCACCGGCTTATCCCTGCAATCAACCCCGGTGCCAGCACCCCGGCCCCGATAAACACCAGAGCCACGGCATTGTAGATTTGCCATAACGAAACTGAAACAACTGCCAGAACCAGCCCGATCAACAACATCAGGCATGCGAACAAGATACGATAACGATGTGCCGAGGCGTACAGAGCACGGCGTGGTGACCGAAGTAAATCCACGGAACAGACTGCAACCACAACGGCCATCATGGTGAGCACCGGCACCAGCCAGCTTTCCCCCTGGCCAGCGTACAGCGGAATATCGAACAGGTTATCGAGAGCATCGCTAAAGCCGCTGCCAATGCTGGCCGCCAGCAACCGCCCAAACCAGACGCCCGGAACCACACAAAGCGCCGCCAATAACACGATTTCCACGACCAGCAGGCGGTTGATCACAGCCTGGGGTACGCCAAATCTGAGTAACAACGCAAAGCTATCGCGCCGTTGCGCCATACCAAGCTGATAGACACTGCGCAGCAACAAGGCGGTAATCAGTAATACCAGAATGCCCAGAGCATCCAGATTCAGCAGAAAGCTCTCACCCAGCTCGCCGGTATCCGGCCCGGCCGCAAATACGGTTTTGCGGTACCCGGGCGGCAAGGGCAACTGACCGGAAGATTCAGACAGCAGTAACGACAACTGAGTACTGCTGACAGACTCTGGCTGGTTCTCCGCCAGCGCCACGGCTTTACTGATATCCAGAAAAGGTTTGCCATCCAGCGGCTGATCCCATTTTCCTGCTTCACCCCCCTCAGTCGCGAAGCAGGCGGCGGCCAGTGGGTCTATACCCACCAGCCGGCCAGCCGGAGCCGGGCGGCTCACCTCATACCAGGGCATAACGCACAGCCCTGCCCGCCGCAACCGGGCAAAATCCGCCACGGTTAAGGCCTGGCCATCTATTCTTTCCACCTGTTGATGGCTGGTCACCATCTGTTCACTCTGGCCAAGGCTGGCTCTGGCCTGGCTGGTAAGATAGCTGATGCTGGTCCACAACATGGCCGCCACCATAATCATCACGGCCAGCGCCAGCAGTTGCAGCGGATGGCGGCGGTAGTAGCTGAACAGCGCGGGGAACAGAGTCATAGCGTGCTACACACTTTCCGTGTGGGCCAGATCCAGACGTTGGCCACACCGGGCCGCCAGTTCAGCATCGTGAGTAGCCAGAACCAGAGCGCAACCGCTGTCAGACTGCAGGCGGAACAGCGCATCGGCCACGGCATCCGCGGTGTGACGGTCCAGGCTGCCGGTGGGTTCATCGGCCAGAATCAGGGCCGGCTTCATGGCAAACACCATGGCCAGCGCCGCCCGCTGGCGCTGGCCGCCGGACACCTGGTCCGGGTAGCGGTGGGCTAACCCGCCAATACCGAGCTGCTCCAGCCAGTGCGCGCAATCACTTTGTGACTGACCCGCCAGGTTCGCCCGCAGGCGCACATTGTCCAGCAGTGACAAGGCCGGCATCAGGTTGGCATCCTGAAACACCACGCCGATTTTTTTCTGGCGCAAAGCGGTCCAGCGTTGTGCCCTGCCTCTGGCCGGTTCAGCACCTGAAAACCGCTCACCCGCAACTGTAATATCACCGGAATCCGGTGCTTCCAGACCACACAGCATGTTCAGCAAGGTGCTTTTTCCGGAACCGGAACGGCCCATCAGCGCCAGCGACTGCCCCGGCGGAAGTGAGAATGACAGCCCGGATAATACCGTGACGGTTTCGGTGGCTGTCTGAAACCGCTTGCTCAGGCCATGTACCCTTAACACGTTGCGCTCCTGATATACTTTGCCATTGTCTGTTTTACTCCCCGAACGCTTCACAAGCTCACTATGACATGACATTCACTCAGATCCACTCACCGCTGATCCCCAGACACACATTAAACCACATTTGAAATACATCTTACTTGCCAATCACCCTGTATTGTGGTCAAATCGTCAGCCCATTTTTTCCATGCTTCATTTCTTCAACACTTTGCAATACGCAAGAACCGATATGAGGAACTGCTTATGACTACCATTCTGGATGGCAAACTTCAGTCCATTTATCAGGACGTGCTGCATCGGAACCCCGGAGAAACCGAGTTCCATCAGGCTGTGCACGAGGTTCTGGAGACTCTGGGGCCCATTCTGCCCAAGTACCCTGAATTTGCAGACAAAAAAATCATTCAGCGCATTTGTGAGCCAGAGCGCCAGATCATCTTCCGGGTGCCCTGGCAGGATGACAAAGGTGAAATTCACATCAACCGTGCATTCCGCGTTGAGTTCAACAGTGCACTGGGCCCCTACAAAGGCGGCATGCGTTTTCACCCTTCGGTGTATCTGGGCATTATCAAGTTTCTCGGGTTCGAGCAGATTTTCAAAAACGCCCTGACCGGCCTGCCTATTGGTGGAGGTAAAGGCGGCAGTGATTTTGATCCGAAGGGCAAATCAGACGATGAAGTCATGCGTTTCTGCCAGAGCCTGATGACCGAACTCTATCGTCATCTGGGCGAGTACACCGACGTACCCGCAGGCGATATTGGTGTGGGCGGCCGCGAGATTGGCTACCTGTTCGGCCAGTACAAGCGCATTACCAACCGGTACGAATCCGGTGTACTCACCGGCAAAGGGCTTGAGTGGGGCGGCAGCCGGGCACGTACAGAGGCCACCGGCTATGGTGCCGTATTCTTCACCCGGGAAATGCTGAAAGCCCGTGGCGACAGCATGGAAGGCAAGAAGATTGTGGTGTCCGGTTCAGGCAATGTGGCTATTTACGCCATCGAAAAGGCTCATGAGCTGGGCGCAACCGTGATTGCCTGCTCCGATTCCGGCGGCATCATTGTTCACGAGAACGGCATTGATCTGAATACCGTGAAGCGGCTCAAGGAAGTGGAGCGTCGCCGTATCAGTGCGTACACCGAGTATCATAAAGATGCCAGGTACGTTGAAGGCGGCAACATCTGGTCAGTGCCCTGTGACATTGCCCTGCCTTGTGCTACCCAGAACGAGCTGGATGGCAAAGATGCCAAGATGCTGGTCGAGAATGGCTGTATTGCCGTTGCCGAGGGCGCCAACATGCCCACCACACCGGAAGGCATCGAAATTTTCCAGAGCGCCGGCATCGCATACGGTCCGGGTAAAGCCGCCAACGCCGGTGGTGTAGCCACATCCGCGCTGGAAATGCAGCAAAATGCCAGCCGCGACTCCTGGTCTTTCGATTACACCCAGAAGCGCCTTGAGGAGATCATGATTGATATCCACAAGAACTGCTACTAAACATCCGGCGAGTTTGGCGAGCCAGGCAACTATGTGCAGGGTGCCAACATTACCGGCTTTATCCGGGTTGCCCGCGCCATGACGGCGATGGGCGTTATCTGAAGCCGGGCAATGACGCCCCGTGACAGAACGTCTCAGCCCGGAGACACAGTCTCTACAGGACTGACCGGGCTCGACGACATTCTGGATAATCTCCGGATTGGCGATAACGTTGTCTGGCGCGTTCGCGAGCTTGAAGACTATCGCCGTTTCGTCACGCCTTTTGTTGAATCTGCCGCCCGCTCCGGACGGCAGATTATTTATCTCCGCTTTGGCCAACACCCTCCGTTAGTTCCCGACAACGCCCACGTTCACATTATCCGCATAGACGCACTGGGCGGGTTCGAAGCCTTTACCAGCCAGGTCTGGCAACTTATCGAGCAGCATGGCCCCGGTGCGTTTTATGTGTGCGACTGCCTGAGCGACTTGCTGAACGCCTGGGCAACCGATGCCATGGTCGGCAACTTTTTCCGGGTGGTATGCCCGCTATTGTTCAAACTGGACACAGTGGCGTTGTTTGCCCTGCACCCGGAGCATCATTCCCGCGTTACGCTGGACCGCATCCGGGAAACCACTCAGGTCATGATTGATGTCTACCGGCATGGAGACGACGTTCAGATTCACCCGATCAAGGCCTGGAAGCGACACTCGCCCACCATGTTCCTGCCTCACAGAGAACAAGACGGACGCTTTATTCCGGTAACGGACAGCAGCGATGCGACCCGGTTACAGGCAGAGATAGAGCTGAAACGCCTGCACAACCAGCCCCTTCTGGATTACTGGGACCGCCTGTTCCTGCAAGCCAGCCGGGCTCTGGAAGACGACGATCAGGAAGCCATTAACGATATTCACGACCGCGTTCTGCAGGTACTGATCAGCCGTGACCCCCGCATGCTGGCACTCGCCGGGCGTTACCTGAACCTGGAAGACCTTCTGGCCATCCGGGGCCGTATGGTGGGCAGTGGCTATGTGGGTGGCAAGGCAGCCGGAATGCTGATTGCCCGGCGCATACTGCTAAACGAGGCCCCTGACATCTGGCAGCGCCATCTTGAGCTTCACGACTCAAGCTATCTGGGCACCGATGCTTACTACGCGTTCCTGGTGCACAACGGGCTATGGCCGGCCATTATGCGGCAGCGTTCTCCAGAGGGTTATCTGGCCGAAGCACCGGCCCTGCGGGAAGCTATTCTGGCCGGCACTTTTCCTGCTGAAATACGGTCAGAGCTGGAGCGACTACTGGATCACTACGGGCAGTACCCCATTCTGGTCCGTTCCAGCAGTTTGCAGGAAGACAGCTTTGGCAACGCATTTGCGGGAAAGTACGACAGTGTGTTTCTGGTGAATCAGGGCCGGCCTGATGAGCGGCTGGCTGCCCTGGAGAGTGCTATCCGAACCGTGTATGCCTCATCCATGAGTGACGATGCACTGGTATACCGGCAGCAGCGGGGCCTGGACCAGCGTGAAGAGCCTATGGCCCTGCTGATTCAACGGGTGAATGGCCGCTTTCATGGCCGGTACTATCTGCCGGACGCGGCCGGTGTGGGGGTATCACGAAACACCTTTGCATGGGACACAGACATGCACCCTGAGGCGGGTATGGTCCGGCTGGTAATGGGGCTTGGCACCCGGGCTGTGGACCGTATTGAAGGCGATCATGCCCGTGTTATGGCCCTGGACCACCCAATGCGCCAGCCCTTCGGAAACCAGGGTGAAACCTTTCAGTTCTCACAGCAACTGGTTGATCTGCTTGATTTACGCGAGGGTGCACTGACAACCTGCCCTTTAAGCCAGATGAGTTCGCAGGTTCCCGAACTGCCCATGCCGTATCTGGCGGAAATAGACCGGAGCGCCAGCGATAAAGCCGCACAACTTGGCATTCCCGGGCCAATCTGGCGGCTAACTTTCAAACCGCTGGTTCACAAAACGGCCTTTGTTGAGCGGTTGTCTGGCCTGCTGAAAACCCTGGAATCTGCCTATCAACACCCGGTTGATGTGGAGTTCACCCTGCACTTCTCAAGCTCAGGCGACCCCTCCTTCAACCTTGTGCAATGCCGTCCCCTGGCAACACTGGGTGAAACCAGCCCGGTGCCGATTCCAGACAACCTGCCGGTGGATCGGATTGTTTTCCAGACTCAGGGCCACTTCATGGGGGGCAACATTAACCTGTCACTGGATATGGTTGTTCATGTTGATGCCGGCATTTACTCTGGCCTGACCATCAGCCAGCGATACGATCTTGCCAGACGCATCGGGCACATTGTCCGTACTGCGGGGAAAGACCGGCGCATTCTGCTTGTCGGGCCCGGACGGTGGGGCACCAGTAGTCCGGAGCTTGGCGTACCTGTCAGGTTTGCAGATATTTCGGGTGTTTCCGCTCTGGTTGAGGTGGCCGAAATGGCGGGCGATATGGTGCCGGACCTGTCCTACGGCTCCCATTTTTTTCAGGACCTGGTGGAAACGGGGATTGCCTATGTGGCGCTTTTTCCGGAGAGCGATCAGTGCCTTTATCAGCCGGATCAGCTCACCGTTGCTGCACAGTCGCAAACAGCAGACTCGGCTATCCGTGTTTACGATCTGACCGGACACCCGTTGCAAATGACCGGCGACATTGTCTCTCAGCGGCTGGTGTGCTTCAGGCCGGAATAAGTTGCGCGCCCATCACCTGCCAACAGGCTAACCCCACAACCCGGCATTACAGATAACGGCTCTGGTCCAGCGTTGTCAGCCGATCCGGATGGAACACCATCAACCCGGTGACCACCGCGCCGTTGACAAACCCCTCTGGCAGCATAAACAGCGGCAGGTAGCGAATATACTCGTGAATCAGTTCTGAGAACCCATAAGCTCCGCTGCTCCACAGCATCAGGCACATAACGGTGCCCGCCGCAGCCACCGACAAACCGGCTCCAAAGAAACCACAAACAAAGATATACGCGAAAAAATTGCGGAAATTCCGCCGCCGCTCCCACACCATAATGCCGTGGCTGACCAACGCCGGTACCATCACCGTCACCAGGCCATTGGCTGCGAACATAATAGCCGGTTCCCGGCCGGTAATGACCACCAGCACCAACGCCATCAGGCCGGCGACCACCGCAAGCGCCCAGCCCAGCATCAGAGTCACAACCGTAATCCCGAAGATATGAATGGATAAGCCTGCAGACACTCCGGCCCGGATCTGCCACAAAAAACCCAGTACCACCGCCGCGCCGAAAAATGAATGTTGCAGTGCGTTGTCCTGCTGAAGCCCCTGCCAGCGAATGGTACGCAGTGCGCGAATCAGTACCAGCACAAACAGTACGAGGGTAACCACCCATTGGCTGGTGGGGAGAAGGTTTTCAGTCATACCCATTGGGGAAGTACCGCTGTGTTGTTGTTCAGAATATACCGCTCAGAACCGGTTAACAGGAATTTTCAGATACACCTGCCCGTTATCTTCGGCAGGCGGCATGCACCCGGCCCGCATATTAACCTGCACCGAAGGCAGAATCAGCCGGGGCATGCCCAAAGTGGCATCGCGCTCTGTCCGCATGGTGACAAACGCCTCTTCCGCCACACCCTGGTGAATGTGAATATTGGATTCACGCTGCTGGGCAACGGTCGTCATGTGAACGTATTCATCGCGGCCATCGGCCTGGTAGTCGTGGCACAGGAACAGGCGTGTTTCTGCGGGCAAGCTGAACAGCTTCTGTATGGACCGGTAGAGCATCCGGGCATCGCCACCGGGGAAGTCACAGCGGGCTGTGCCGTAATCCGGCATAAACAGCGTATCGCCAACAAACGCGGCATCGCCAATCAGGTACGTCAGGCAAGCGGGGGTGTGGCCAGGGGTGTGCATAACCCGACATTCAAGCCCGCCAACTGCAAAGCGGTCACTCTCGTTGAACAACTGGTCGAACTGACTGCCATCGCGGGCAAAGTCAGGGCCGGCGTTAAAAGCTTCACCAAAAATCGCCTGAATCTCGGAAATATGGCTGCCTATGCCAGTTTTTCCGCCCAGTTGCTCCTGTAAATAATGGGCTGCAGACAGGTGATCGGCATGAACATGGGTTTCCAGAATCCACTCCGTTTTGAGGTTGTGGCTGCGAATATAATCAACCACTTTATCGGCAGAGTTCGTCGTTGTCCGGCCTGAGGCCTCATCAAAATTCAGCACCGAATCAAGAACCGCACAGGCCTGGCTTCCCGGATCCCGGATCACGTAGCTGAACGTATTGGTAGTTTCATCAAAAAATGGCTGAACAACCGGGTTCATCACAACAGGCACCTCCACAGGGCATACCCCGTACATTCTGCACAGGAACAGGCCTGAATGAAATACGGGGCAACACCGTCTTGCGCCTCTGGAACGCCAAATCTTAAGGCTCGTTAAGCTTTATGCCTTTATCCGCTAAGGATCATTTAAGAAACCCGCCGTAAAGTCAGCACCACTGTCAGCCGGGCTCCGGCCCGGATGTTGTCTGTCGAGGTGAACCATTATGGCGGGTAACGCCAACTCAATTACTGTTACCAGAGAATCACGGGTACTGCGTTTTCTGCTGGCCGGTGGGGCAGCAACGGCCCTGCACTGGCTGGCCATGGGGCTGCTTGTTCAACTGGGCGTAACGCCGGTTCTGGCAACAGCGGCAGGCGCAGGTATCGGGCTGGCTTTTAACTATCTAGCCCAGCATGCCTGGGCCTTCCGCTCCCGCCTTGCTCACAGACGGGCACTTCCCCGGTACCTTGCCAGCGCGCTTATTGGCTGGTGCCTGAACCTTGTTGTATTCAGCAGCCTTCAGCAATTGAAGGCCGGCACTGTGGCTGCCCAGATCGGAGCCACAGCACTGGTAGCACTGATCAATTTCCTGTTGTCAGAGAGGTTTGTGTTCCATGAGCAACAGTAACCCACGGCTGGCAGACCAGCTCCTGAGCATTGTGATTCCGGTCCATAATGAGGCACCGGTGATTCCGACGCTGCTTAAGCGGCTGGATACCATCACCGCAAGGCTGGATTGCGCGGTGGAACTGGTCTTCGTCGATGATGGCAGTACCGACAACAGCACCGCTCTGCTACTGGCGGAGAAACACCA
This sequence comes from uncultured Marinobacter sp., assembly GCA_964447555.1. Taxonomy (GTDB): domain Bacteria; phylum Pseudomonadota; class Gammaproteobacteria; order Pseudomonadales; family Oleiphilaceae; genus Marinobacter. The sequence continues at coordinate 34,955 of CAYUTG010000001.1, read as the reverse complement.
TCAGGCCCGGATTCGGGTGCTTCAGCTATCACGGAACTTTGGCAAGGAAGCCGCAGTTTCGGCCGGCCTGAAAGAAGCCCGGGGCGATGCCGTGGTTCTGATTGATGCCGACCTCCAGGACCCACCCGAGCTTATCCCCGACATGGTTACACACTGGCGTGGCGGTGCTGATGTGGTGCTGATGAAGCGCCGGTCCCGGGCCGGGGAGAGCTGGCTGAAACGAATGACGGCGTCACTGTTCTATCGCCTGATTAACCGCATCAGCGACGCACCGATTCCCGTGGACACCGGCGATTTCCGGCTAATGAGCCGGCGAACCATTGATGCCCTGAACAGCCTTCCGGAACGCAACCGTTATCTCAAGGGCATGTTTGCCTGGGTGGGCATGCCCACCGTTACCCTGGAATTCGACCGGGACTCCCGCGCTGCCGGCACCACCAAGTGGAATTACTTCAAGCTGATACATCTGGCGATGGAAGGCATTACCTCGTTTTCAACCAAACCATTACGAGTTGCCCTGCTGCTGGGCCTCATGGCCGCTGGCACAGGCGGACTGTTCGGGCTATGGGAGGTGGCCAGGGTTCTGCTCTTTGGAGTCTCAACGCCCGGTTACGCGTCAATCATCGCCATCATTACCTTTCTGGCGGGTGTTCAGTTGGTGTGTGTCGGTTTGCTGGGGGAATACGTCGGGCGAATCTATATGGAAACCAAACAACGGCCGGTTTATATACTGGCCGATGAATTCGAGACCGAATCCCACCAGTACCAGACCCCGATACTCAAGGTAGCCGGTGATGACACGATCCGTTAAAACGCTGCTGTGGCTACTGGCCAGCGTACTGTTGGTACGGCTGGCATTATCTGCGCTGATTCCGTTCATGGACACCACCGAGCCCCGCTATGCCGAAATTGCCCGCATGATGGCGGAAACCGGCGACTGGATTACCCCCTGGTTCAACAAGGGGGTTCCGTTCTGGGGCAAACCCCCGCTCTCGTTCTGGGCTCAGGCGCTCTCGTTCAAACTGTTTGGCGTCAGTGAATTCGCGGGCCGGCTGCCATCCTGGCTCGCTAACCTTGGCATTGTCGGCCTGATTTATGCGATGGGTATGGCCATACCGTCCAATCAGGAGCATGAAAAAGACCGGGTTCGCGCGCATGCTCTCTGGGCGGCACTGATTTACGCCACCACAACACTGGGATTCCTCAGTGCCGGCACGGTGATGACCGATTCCTTTCTGGCACTGGGCACAACCCTGACCTTGGCCAGCCTGATTCTTCGCTTACGGGCAGGTTCAGAAATCTGGGGCTGGGGCTTCTTTGTCGGGCTTGCCATTGGCTTGCTGGCAAAAGGCCCGCTTGCGCTGGTTCTCACCGGGGCGCCCGTCTTCCTGTGGGTGCTCGTCACCCGCCAGTGGCGTACGTTGTGGCAGTGTCTGCCATGGTTTCGCGGCACCCTGGCCATGCTGGCGGTGGTCGTGCCCTGGTATGTTCTGGCGGAATTAAAAACCCCCGGCTTTCTTGATTACTTTATTGTGGGTGAGCACATAAAGCGGTTTGTGATCAGTAACTGGGCCGGTGATCTGTATGGCAATGCCCACCAGTTTGCCCGTGGCACTATCTGGCTGTATCTGCTGCTGGCCAGCTTCCCCTGGGGATTTGTGCTGATCGCAGGTGTGCTTCGGAAGCGCGTCCATACACCCAGCCATGCCGCTGCCTGCAAGTCACCCAACGGCCTTACTCTGCTGATTGCGGCAAGCGCACTCACGCCAGCCGTCTTCTTTACCTTCTCTGGCAATATACTCTGGACTTACGTACTGCCTGGCCTGCCATTTCTGGCCTTGCTTGTGGCCAGAACCTGCCCTCTGCCACACAGTAACGGGCTGCGCAGAGCCGCTCTGGCCTCGGCATTACTGGTACCGGCTCTGGGAGTCTGTGCCACCATGTGGGTGGCCAACCATCCGGATTCGCTGAAAACAGAAAAGTATCTGATCGGGCGCTTCGAATCCCGCTCCGGGGCTCCGGCCCGGAACATCACGTACCTGAACGACGCACCTTTCTCGGCCCGCTTTTACAGTGCCGGCACCATAAACACTGCCTCGTGGGCCGAGGTAAAACCGCAGGTCAACGGCCTGGCACCCTCTCAGCATCTGTTTTTTGCGGTGGCAACAGACAGCCCGCAGGCTCGCCAGCTGCTGGAATACCAGGCACAGCCCGTGGATCAGGACCGGCGCTACACCTTGTACCGGGTCTCGGGGATGACCCGGAACGCCAGCGAGGCCGCCGCCGACAAAAGCAGCCCCGATGCCTGATCTGGCCCGATCCGGCGCACTTCAGAATCAACCCGGCTGTGCTATTGTTCTGGCAGACAGCCCGGCCGGCCGTTTTACTCTAACTACCCAGTGAATAAACCCATGCGCATTCTGCTTGTAGAAGACGATCACCTGTTGGCCAACACCATGCTTGATATGCTGCGGGATGACCAGAATACCGTCGACTGGCTTGATGACGGGCCCCAGGCGCTGAACGCGCTTTCCCATGAATACTTTGATCTGGTGATCATGGACCTCACCCTGCCCCGGATGGACGGCCTGGATATTCTGAAGAACATTCGTAAACAAGGCGTGCAAACGCCGATTATCATTTTATCGGCGCGGGCCGATCTGGATGACAAACTTCAGGGGCTGGATCAGGGGGCCGACGACTACCTCACCAAGCCCTTCGCCATGGCGGAACTGAAGGCCAGAATTCGTGTGGTTACACGGCGGGGCTCCGCAGCGCAACAGAGCACTCTTACCACTGGCAGCCTGACACTCTGTGCAGACACCTGCCAGCTCCAGACACCAGCCGGGCAGTTCACACTCCCCCGCAGCGAATATCAGATTCTTCATTACCTGATGCGCCACCCCGATCAGGTAGCCACCCGCCGCCGGCTGGAGGAGCAGTTGTATGGCTGGGAGCAGGGTGTTGAGAGCAATGCCCTCGAGGTGCATATTCACCACCTTCGTCGCCGGGTAGGCAAGGCCAGCATCCGGACCATACGAGGGGTCGGCTACATGCTCGACAGCCAGGCCGCCACTGACGGGGAAGCGCTATGAGCCTGACCCGCACTCTCAGCCTGATGGTGGCAACCCTTGTGTTACTGATCACGCTGATCAGTGCCGTCTGGGGCTTTCTGGTCAGCAACGAACAGTTGGAGGAGGTCTTTGATGCAGAGTTGGCCCAAAGCACCCGAATTGTTCAGGGGCTGGTTCAGTACCTGTCTACCCACCAGTCTCAGGACCGGGTGGCAACGGTGCTGGCAAAAACGCTTCAGCTTCCGAAAATCACCATTACCGGGAGTGAAGAGGTCGATGACGACGAAATTCTGCCCGGTGGCGCCGGCCACAAATACGAACGAAAGATTGCTTTTGAAGTCTGGTCGCCCGATAAAACGCCGCTTCTGGACACACTGAAATCCGACAATGTTCTTGAACTCCGGGCAGGCTATGCGTGGGTGGATATTGCCGGCTATAGCTGGCGCACCTTCACCCTGAAAGACCCGGCAACCGGATACTGGATTCGTACCGCACAACGGGAAGATGTGCGCAGTGAGCTGAGCCAGGAGATTGCAATGGGCAACATTCTGCCCATTGTTATTGCTCTCCCTCTGCTTGTCATTGCAGTCATCATTGCGGTTCAGGTGGGCTTCCGGCCGCTACGAAAGCTTGAAAAGCCGGTAAGACACATGGCCCCCGAGCGAATTCATCCACTGGAAGAAAAGCAGGCACCGAAAGAAGTGACCGGCCTGGTTGATGCCGTAAACGGGCTATTGAGACGCCTGGATCAGGCACTGGAGCGCGAACGCCGCTTCTCCGCCGATGCTGCTCACGAACTGAGAACCCCCCTTACCGCACTGAGCCTGAACCTGGAAAAACTGAGCAACAAGCACCCGGATGACTTCAAGGGCCTGACAGCATCGGTAGACCGGATGGTGCACCTGGTCGAACAGATGCTGCTACTTAGCCGGGTAGAGTCTGATATTCATTTCCAGCCAGCGCCGGCAAACCTCTCAGCGCTGGTAGAGCAGAGCATTGCCGATGTTGCGCCACTGGCGCTGCGCAAGGGTATCGATCCGGAACTGGAGGACAACAGCCACAATGCAACGGTAAGCTGTCACAGCGCACTGATTGCTACCCTGATGCGCTCCCTGCTGGCCAACGCCATACAATACAGCCCGGCCAATACCCGAATCATTACCAGCATTCAGCCCCACGATAATGGCTACAATATCCGGATTTGCGATCAGGGCGCAGGCATTCCCGCCGCTGACCGTGAGCGTGCCCTCAGCCGGTTCACGCGGCTGGATCAGCGGCAGGGCGCGGGTGCCGGCCTGGGGCTGGCTATCGCCCTGCGCATCGCGGAATTGCACGGCGGGCACCTGACCCTGTCAGACCGTAACGATGGCCGGCAGGGATTGTGCGTCAACATCTGGCTGCCGGCAGCCGGTTCATCACCTGACTCACCGGCCCTGAACGGGTAACATGCCTGCTCCCGGTGCAATGGAGCAAGCAGTGAGTCAACAGCCGAATACACTAACAAACGAATGGCAGGCATTCTGGCTGGCCGTCGGATTTCTGACCCGCATTCCCATGCTGGTGCGCATTGATTACTCTCAGCGCCTGATGAACCAGAGCAGCCTGTATTTCCCTGCGGTTGGCTTATTGCTGGGCGCTGTCTACGCAATCACTTACGCCACTCTGACGCTCGCTTTCAGTCCATTAACCGCCATTCTGCTGGTCGTTTCTCTCCATTTGTTCATCACCGGCGCGTTTCATGAAGACGGGCTGGCCGACAGCGTGGACGCGCTGGGTGGCGGTTACACCGTGGAAAAGCGCCTGAAAATCATGAAGGACAGTCGCATCGGCACTTACGGCACGGTGGCTCTGGTGATGGCGCTTGCCCTGAAAGTAGCGTTGCTTGCAGAAAGCTCTCACATCTGGCTAGCGCTGTTGCTGGCCCCCGCCATTTCCCGGCTAACCCCACTGCTGCTTATGGCCAGCCTGCCTTATGTAACCGACCCGGATAAAAGCAAAAGCAAACCGGTGGCCGACGGGTTTTCCAAAACCCGGCTCGTTGTAGCAGCCGGCTTCACCCTGATTCTGGCAATAATCGGAGGAATCTATAGCCCATTATTACTGGTCGGGGCGCTGGCATCGGTTCTGTTGGTGGCATTGCTCTGGGGACGTTACCTGTGCCGCCAGCTTGGGGGCTATACCGGTGATGCGCTAGGTGCCAGTGTGATTTTCAGTGAGTTGGGGTTGTTGCTGTTTGTGTGAGCATGCCTGCCGACAGCAGAAAGTGATATTCCTGGAAGTCCTTAACATGTGTAGCGGTCAACCGGTCCTGTGAATTTCCAGAATGTTGCCTGTGCTGGTACTCGTTGCAGCGGTATTACGATAAAGAGCAGCTCTGTTATTGTTGGAAGTACTTCAATACCAACATGAAAGAGGTAACCCATGACTGTCACTCGTCGGAAACTGATCATTTCAGGGCACGTTCAGGGCGTCTCTTACCGGGCTTATACAAAGGCCAGGGCCAATGAGCTCGGCATTGCCGGCTACGCCAGAAATCTTGCGGATGGCAGGGTGGAAATCATTGCTGAAGGCAATGACCGCCAGCTTGACGAGCTGGAATCCTGGTGCCGGAATGGCTCACCAGCGGCGGTTGTAAGTTCAGTGGATGCAGAAGAGCAGGAAGTGACGGACGAATTTACCGGTTTCGGGATTCGCCCTTAGGCAGCCGGCGACTTGCCTCTGAACGAGGTGTACTTATCAGGTTCAGTCGTCTTGGGCACAGGACACAATCCGGGACAAATGGCTGTACGGCAGCCCCGTTTCTTCATGCCACCGGTTAAACGCAGCCTGTGCCTGGCCAAGGCCTTTTTTACTGGTGGGCGAAGCATCCAGCAATTTCGCACGCTGCAAAGCGACCACCACATCGTGGGAAAGAATAAAACCGTCCCAGCCTGACTGGCGCAGGAAATACTGAGCGGTATTCCCGCCAAGGCGGGCCCCGTTACGCTTAAGCCAGAGTAACAAGCCAACCTGATCATTTGAGGGCCACTGGCTGAGAAACTGGCCAAAACTGCCATATTCCCGGGAGGCATCGACAATCATGCGGGCGTTGTCCGGTACGGTGCGTATTTTCTGCATATTGCGCACAATACGTTCGTCCTGTGCCAGATCTTCCAGTACGTCCGGCGGCACCTGCTGCCAGTAGAGCGGCACGAAGCCCTTGAACGCTTCTTCAAACCCCGGCCATTTATTTTCAATAACCCGCCACACAAAGCCTGCTTTGAAAATGCAGCGGGTAACGCCGGACAAGTAACGGTCATCGGTTCGGGCTTCCAGTGCATCGGGTTCCGGAGGTACGGGGAGCAGGGCCTGCAACGCCTGTTCGCCGCCCTTGCGGATTAATGCCTGATCGTAGAATTCGGAAAACCCCATAGCGGCCTCACAATTTACGGTTTAGAGATTAGCAATAGATCTCTTAGCCACTCAGTGTCAAGGTAGGCCTCGACCTGATCCGCCAGCCGGTCTAGCTGCAACAGGCGGTGCTGCTGATAATCTACCGCTGAGGTGCCTTTTGCCAGCCCCGCCCAATTTAATAGGGCGTCGCAAGCCTCTGGCCCGTCAAAAACACCGTGTACGTACGTGCCCATTACCTGACCATCGGTGCTGACCGCGCCATCCGGGCGGCCCTCCAGACTCGCGAAAGGCCGGGCCAGCGCAGGCCCTTCTGAGATGCCATTGTGCATCTCATAGCCGTGGAGGTAAGCGCTTTCATAACCGGCTATTTTTGTAACGCCAGACACGTCACGCAACTGTTTTCCGGCCACCATCCCCGTGCGCATAGGTAGCAAATTGAGCCCTGATGTTGAACCCGGTTCGCCCTCTAACCCTGTCGGGTCATCCACCGCCTCGCCCAGCATCTGGAAACCACCACAGATACCAAAAACCCGGCCACCGTAACGAAGGTGCCGCTCAATAGCCGCGGGCCAGCCCTGTTTTTTCAGCCACTCAAGATCAGCACGGGTACTTTTACTGCCAGGCAGGATGATCAGGTCGGCCGCCGGAATGGGTTGATCCGGGCCGATGAACTGCAGGTTTACACCTGGGTGCAGGCGCAAGGGATCAAAATCGTTGTGATTGCTGATGCGCGGCAGCACGGGCACAATCACGTTCAGCGCACCCGCCTCGCTGGTCCCACTGGTGCCAATACTGTCTTCGGAATCGACAATCAGCCCGTGGAGATAAGGAAGCACGCCGATAACCGGCTTGCCGGTTCGTTCCGTCAACCAGTCCAGACCCGGTTCCAGCAAACCAATATCGCCCCGAAACCGGTTGATGATAAAACCTTTGGTACGCGCACGCTCACTGTCTGAAATCAGCTCCAGCGTACCGACCAGTTGAGCAAACACGCCACCACGGTCAATGTCACCTACCAATAACACCGGGCAGTCTGCCGCTTCAGCGAAACCCATGTTGGCAATATCGTTGGTACGCAGATTAATTTCCGCAGGGCTTCCGGCACCTTCCGCAATGATCACATCGTACCGTTTACTGAGCGCCTGCCATGCCGCCATAACGGCCTGCATGGCTTCAGCCTTGTAGGCATGATAATCCAGCGCATGCATGTTGCCATGCACCTGGCCACGCAGAATAACCTGGGCACCACAGTCGCTTTGCGGCTTCAGCAGCACCGGATTCATATCACTGTGGGGTTCAAGGCCACAGGCCAGTGCCTGCAATGCCGTAGACCGGCCGATCTCACCACCATCGACAGTAACAGCGCTGTTCAGAGCCATGTTCTGGGACTTGAACGGTGCCACCGATACTCCCTGCCGGGCCAGCCAGCGGCACAGGGCCGCAACAACAGTGGTTTTACCGGCATCGGAGGTGGTGCCCTGAATCATCAGTGTGGTCATGGTTTAGAGCTCGACACCCTTCTGAGCCTTGATGCCCTGATCTTTGAAGGCGTGCTTTACAACACCCATTTCGGTCACAGTATCGGCGATATCGATCAGTTCCTGCGGAGCATTACGGCCGGTGACCACTACATGCTGCATCTCAGGGCGGGCCTGCAGGTCGTCCAGCACCCGATCCAGATCAATGTAATCGTACTTCAGCGCAATGTTCAGCTCGTCCAGCAGGATTAAATCATAACTGTCGTCTTTCAACATGCCGGCAACGATATCCCACGCAGCATTGGCAGAGGCCACGTCATTTTTCCGATCCTGAGTCTCCCAGGTGTAGCCCTGCCCCATGACGTGGTAATCCACATTGGGCAGATCGCGGAAAAAGGCTTCTTCACCGGTACTGAATGCGCCTTTGATGAACTGCACGATGCCTACTTTCATGCCGTGCCCTAAAGAACGGGCCACCATGCCAAAACCAGAGCTGCTTTTGCCTTTGCCCGGACCGGTCAGTACCAGCAGTATGCCCTGCTCTTTCTGAGCATTGGCTATGCGTTCGTGCATTATCTTTTGTTTGGCGGCCATGCGCTTGGCGTGGCGTTCCGGGTCTTTTGCGCGTTCACGCATGAAGTTTCTCCTTGTCATTATTGAATGTCAGCGGTTGGCCCTGGAAAACAGCGGCAATAAGTTTTGGTGCGGATGGGAAGTAACCGTGGAAATAGCTGCCGACCAGCCCTTTATCACAAAAAACGGCTTCACCATCAGTACCCGCTTGCTTTTGAGTGTGGGTCGCCGGCTGCCGGGGAGTGTCCAATGTGGAGCGGTGAAAGGTGTGACCCCGTAGCTCGCCATGTTCTGCATTCAGGCTTTGCAGACCAATACCCTGAAGACGCTTTGCGATTGCAGTATGGCCAGGCAGCAAGCCCCACAGTTGATGAGCAATCCCGTCCTTATCAGACAACGTCTCGGCACAAGCCATCAGGCCACCGCATTCCGCCAGAATCGGCTTGCCTGAATAAAAAAAGGCCCGGATCGCCTCAGCCATAGCAATGTTGTTTGCTAACGTATCGCCATGAAGTTCGGGATAACCACCCGGAAGCCATAGCGCATCTGCAGGCGGCAATTGCGAATCGGCCAGGGGCGAAAAATAATGCAGCTCTGCGCCCATGGCCAGAAGCAACTCTGTGTTCGCGCGGTAGATAAAACTGAAGGCAAGATCGCGGGCAATGGCAATGCGCACACCAGACAACAAGGCCGTGTGTTTGTCGGGTTCAGCCGGTGCAATAGTTACCGCTTTCGGCATTGCATCAAGCCCCGCGGCTTTGAGCACTTCAGCGGCCTGGTCCAGTTGCTGATCCAGGTTTTCCAGTTCCGCGGGCTGTAGTAAGCCAAGGTGGCGGTCCGGAATATCCATGGCGTCATTTCTGGGGATAGCGCCCAGCAGGCTTATCCCCTCTGGCAAGCCTTCCTTCAGCATGTCGCCATGGCGTGGACTGCCGATTTTGTTGGCAATTACCTGATACACAGACAATTCAGGATCAAAACTGGCAAGGCCCAGTACAAGAGCACCGAACGTTTGCGCCATGCCTCCCGCATCAATGACCGGCAGGGCAGGAATACCCAATAATTTGGCAAGATCAGCGCTGGACGGATCGCCGTCAAAGAGCCCCATAGAGCCTTCAATCAAAATAAGATCGGCATGTTTGGCTGCTTCTGCCAACCGCCACCGGCATTCATGTTCGCCGGTCATCCATGGGTGCAATTGGTACACCGGCTGGCCAGATGCAACTTCCAGCACCATCGGATCGAGATAGTCCGGGCCGTGTTTGAATACCCGCACACTACGCCCGGCATTCCGATGTAAACGGGCGAGTGCCGCCGTCACCATGGATTTCCCCTGCCCGGAGGCGGGCGCGGTGATCAATACTGCCGGTACGTTCACACTCATCGGTTCACCATTTTCAGGGATTCAGGCCGGAGCGCACGGGGACAAACACAGGCGCACCATCGACATCAACAGTCATGAGTTTCTGGTCATAAAGCCGCTCAAGCGCTGAAGGGACCAACATGGCCTCGGCCGGCCCCCAGCAGGCTTCGCCATCGGGATACATCAGCAAAATATGATCACACCATCGGGCAGCCAGATTCAGTTCATGCAGGCACATAAATACGGCGCGCCCCGCCCGGGCCTGCTTGGTGAGCAATGCCATGACCGATACCTGATGGTGTAAATCCAGATGGTTGGTGGGCTCATCCAGCAGCCAGGTATGGGGCGCTTGTGTCATCAAGGTAGCAATGGCCACTCGCTGGCGTTCGCCACCAGACAAGGTGCTGACAAGCCGGTCTTTGAGATGAAGCACATTCAATTGCGCCAGCGCCTGTTCTGCAATGGCCAAATCTTCACCGCTTTCCATCTGCCATGGTGACAACCAGGGATGACGGCCGATAAGGGCCGTTTCAAGCACGGTCGCGGGAAAGCCATCTTGCCGGTCCTGAAACACCACACCCATTTGCTGTGAGACTGCTTTGCGCTTCAGGGCCAGAACCGGCTGGCTGCCTAATTCTATATGACCACGACGGGGTGCATGTAATCCTGCCAGCGTGTGCAACAGCGTGGTTTTTCCGGCACCATTTGGCCCCAGAACACCCCAGATTTCGCCAGGGTTGATAGTCAGGTTCAGGGCGGAACCACTCGCCCGCTCGGGAATGTCGATCACCAGATCGTGAGTTGCCAATACTTGCTGCTCCGTGTCTCTGGTGATGCTCATCAGCGACTCCGGTATAACAAGTAAAGAAAGGTAGGCACGCCCAGCAAGGCCGTTATCACGCCGACGGGCAGCTGCTCTGGCGCAATTACTATTCGTGCGAGAGTATCCGCTAACACCAACAAAGTGCCGCCGGCCAGAGCGCACGCGGGTAATATTAGCCGTTGATCGTTACCCAGTACCAACCGCAGCATGTGGGGCACAATCAACCCAACAAACCCGATACTGCCTGCCGTTGTTACCGCAGTAGCCGTAAGCAGGCTTGCCAACAGGTAGATCAGCCATTCCATAGGCCGCACGGAAACCCCCAACGCCGCTGCCTGCATAGGCCCACGCGCAAGTACGTTCAGGGAACGCCCCAGAGGCATGATGATAAGGCAAGCTATGACCAGAAGTACAAACGCCGGCCAGGGGCTGGCAGCGTATGAAACATCGCCCATCAACCAGTAAAGCATGCCAGGTAAGTGGCGCGTAGGTGCCACTGCCAGCATCAGGGTGATGATTGCACCCCAGCCAGAAGCCACAACCACACCTGTCAGTAATAATCGGGACGGTGCCCAGCTACCCGAACCGTGGGCCAGGCCAAACACCAGCATGGTTGCAAACAGAGCGCCCCCAAGTGCGGCACCAGAGACCAGAATGCTGGCGACCCCCGCCAGCATCGCCAGTAAGGCACCCACAGATGCACCGCCTGAAATCCCCAGTATGTAGGGGTCTGCCAGCGGATTACGCAGCAATATCTGCATAAGTGCTCCGGCTACTGCCAGCAAACCGCCGGTGCCAAACGCCGCCAGGCTGCGAGGTATGCGCAAGTCCAGAACCAGCGTCTGATGCAGCGGCTCACCACCGCCGATCAGAACCTGAAAAATATCGGAAGGCGAAAGAGCAATGCTACCAACCGCAACGGACAGCATCAGAGCCGCAACACTGGCGATCAGAAGTGCCAGCATTGGCTTATAGAATGCCCTGAATAGCGCCATTTAATGCGCCTCTCGTGCCTTGCGCACCTGTTCCAGCTTTTCACACGCCATGCGGGTGCCATCCAGCATTCTCGGTGTTGGTCTTTGAAACAGGGAGGGTGGAATAAAAAACAGGTGATGCTCCCGAACCGCCGTCATTTCAGGGTAAGCTTTCCAGTCGTCTACCCAGTCCCGGTTTTCCTCACCAAGACCGCCCACCATAATGGCTTCCGGATCTTTCGTCAGTACCGCTTCCAGGTTCACTCTGGGAGCCAATCGTTCCAGCTCACCAAACACATTAACGCCACCACACAAGGTAATCGCGCGGCCAATCAGGTGTTTGTCATTCAGAGTAATGAGTGGGTCTTTCCACACTTGGTAAAACACCCGCACTGGCTCTGCATCTTTGTAGGTTTCTGCAAGTTTATGGATGCCATCCCGAAATTTCTGAGCCACGGGGTATCCGACAGATTCTGTACCGGCAAGCACAGATAAACGCTCGATGGTGGTAGATACCTGCTCAAATGTACGGGGCTCAATCATGAACACAGGGAACCCTAACTGTCGAAGCATATCCATCTGTGCCGTTGGATTACCGCTCTGCCAGCCTACTACCAGATCCGGCTTCAGGCTGATCAGTTTTTCCAGATCCATCCGGGTATGGTTGCCAACCGAAGCCACTTTTGTGGCCTCTGGCGGATAATCACTATAAGCAACCACGGCAACCACCCGGCTACCTCCACCGGCAGCCCACATCAACTCTGTGGCTCCGGGCGACAAAGTGGCAATTCGCTGGGCCGGTCCCGGCAGGCACACTTGAGTGCCATTTCCATCTTCAGCACACACTTGCGCCCATGCTACCGCTGGCACAAGCAGGAGAGCGCAAAACAGCACCTTAACCGGCCAGAAAATCATCACTCAGCCCCCGGATTCAGCGAATATCATAGCGAACGGTCAGCATACCGTTGCGACCCGCGGCAATGTAGTTCTGAGTAGCCGATCGCTGTGCTGTCGAATACTCTTTGTCCAGCACGTTTGCCAGAGTTATACCGGCGTTCCAGTCGGGAGCGAAATTCCAGCTGGCACGGAGATCCAAAGTGCCAAAACCGGCTAACCGATCAACATTTCCAGCCTTATCATAGCGATGACCCTCTGCTATCAGAGAGCCGCCAAATGAAAATGTATTGATGGTCTTGTCTACATCAATTCGCGCTGTCTGGCGTGTTCGCCGCCTTAGCTGATCACCGGTTTGCCGGTCTTCCGGGTCCATGTAGGTCAACGCAACAGTGGTGCGCCATCCGGCCGTTTCATAACCAACAGCGAGTTCTGTACCCCGAATTCTTGCTTCATCTATGTTCACGCTGGTGCTCACGCCACCAATCATCCCAGAGCTGATCAGGTTCTCCACATCCATCTGGTAAACCGCCAGATCCCAGAACCAGGTCTGATAGTTGCCACTCACGCCCAGCTCATAGTTTTTTGATTTCTCTGGCTGCAAATCTGAGTTGCCCTCATAAAGGAAGCCACCGCCATAATCCGTAAACGGGAAATAAAGGTCATTGAAGGTAGGTGCCCGGAACGCAGTACCGAAACTGGCACGAACCCGATGCGAGCGATCCAACTTATAGCCCAGTGCCAAGCCACCCGTTTCCTGCTTTCCGTAAGCTTCGTTGTCATCACCACGAAGGCTTAGCTGCACATCGGCGGGGCCAAAATTGAGGCGTAGTTGGGTAAACAGTGCCTTATTGGTTCTGCTGGTCTCCACGAAATTGGTTGTGCTGCTGACTTCATCATTTTGCAACTCGGCACCAATAACCCATTCGTGTACATCGTAGGTCAGGGTGTTTTCCCACCTGGCCTGACGAGTGCGGGTATTGAAAGTGCTATCTCCAAAGTTCCCGAATGAGTCGGATTCGTCTCTGGACTCTGCAAGTTGCAGGCCGGTTCGCCAGCTTTTAGTGATGGGTGTGTTCAGTCCAAAGCCAAGAGTCTGAATTAAATAATCGGCGTTACCACCTTCATATTCTGTATTGCCCTTCGACCGCAGAAGCACAACATTGGCCTCGCCCCCATTGTCGAACGTGTGAGCAATGCGACCGACCCCGGCGGTATTACGAAACCCACGATCTTCACCGTCTTCAACAATCGCAGTGCCGTCGGTCTTTTTATGCAAACCACTCAGGCTGTATCGGGTATTACCATGAGAGCCCGCCACACCACCGCTGACTTTTCGTGTGTCGAAATTACCGGCACCCAACTCTACCCAACCATGCTCACCCCTACGAGGATCCAGCGTGAATGCCTGCACTACACCACCCATTGCATCTGCGCCGTATAAAGAACTACGAGGGCCGCGCACCAGTTCTACCCGTTGTATGAGTTCGGTGGGCACAAACTGCCAGGAGGCCCCGCCACCTGTTGCCGAATGCAGTTTTATACCGTCCAGCAAAAAGACGGTGCCGGCATTTTTGACGCCGCGGGTGTATACGCTGGTCGATTTACCGAAGGAGCCATTGCCAACAACGTTGACGCCTGGCTGCCCACGCAGCAACTCTGTGAAATCTGCGGGCGACTTTGTCCGGATATCCTCTTCATCAATCACCGTAACAGAAGCCAGGCTTTCACCAACGGTTTTTGGCCCAAGCGTTGCGGTAACAACAATGGGATCCATCTCTGAAACCTGATTTTCCTGGGCGACGGCAAAAGATAAAGGGGCAAGCGAAAAGGGAACCCATAAACTGCTGACAAGTAGCCGGGAGACTTTCATAAATCACACTCACAGACACACCACGCGCACCCGCATGGCTGATTTTCAAGATGCTGCGCAGGGAGAGGGATTGGCTATGAGCCAGATCAAAACATTATAAAAGGTGGGGAAATTCCGTCAGACAGGCCGGTGTTTACCCACCGCAACTGCCCTCCGCAGCGTTCGGTGTGTTTACAGGCCGGTCTCCGGACTTGTGAGTTACTATTGCTGACCGGCGCAAGCCTTCCCATGCAGTTGCACAGTGGCATCCATCTTCGCCGTTCACTCACTTACCGTTGCGGGGGCAGTGCCGGACTTTAACCGGCTTCCCGTTTCACTGTTATAGCGATGATGATTACGCCACAAGCAGCACCTACAAACGCGAGGCAAGGCTAACAACGCGTTAATGTCTGGTCAATGACTAATCACACGTGTTTATAGTCAGCACCGCTTCAAGCCTTTGCCAGTGGGACTCTTGAGCCGCCAAACCAAATCGCAGCATGCCGGGATTTTCAAAAATCCGGACTAAAATTCCGTGAGCGGCAAGCGAATCAGCCAGTACCGAGGGATTCCTGGTACGCACAGTTTGAAACAACGCACTACCACCCATCACGGACAGCTTCGCTGCGTGTAATATCTCTGTCAGCCTGCCGGTATCCCGCTGCAGGCGAATCCGGTTCTGATCTTGCCAATGGGTATCCGCCAGTGCACGCATCATCACAAACCGAGCCGGTCCACTAAGCGGCCAGGGGCCCAAAGTGCTTCTCAGACAATCTGCCACCTCAACATCCGCAAACACCACCCCGGCCCGCACGCCCGCAAGGCCAAAGAACTTCCCAAGCGAGCGAAGTACAACCAGCCCCGGCAGTCCAACATCCGAACACAAGCTGAATGCCGGCGTAGCATCCATAAATGCCTCATCCACAATTAACCAGCCGTCCCGTTGCTGCAGGCGCTTATGCCAGCGCAGCAAGGTTGAAGGAGGAATTATCTGGCCAGTGGGATTATTGGGATTGATCCATACCAGTACATCTAACTGATCAAGCCAACGTTCGTCGCACCCTGAAGCACCGCCGTTTATGTATTCTGGCCCGATAGCAACAACCGTGTGGCCGGCATCCCGCCAGCTTTGCCCATGTTCACGATAGCCCGGTACGGGTATACCAATCCGGCAAGGTTTGCGTAAGCCCGGCAATGCCATAATAGCAGCCTGGCTTCCCGGTACAGGCACAACGGCCGCCGCTGAATGCACACCCGACCACTCCCGGATCATATCCTCAAGACCATCATCATGCTCTGGCAGTCTTTGCCACACATCTACCGGTATCTCGGGCACTGGCCAGCCAATGGGATTAATCCCCGTCGACAAATCCAGCCATTGTGAGCGGGGAATGCCCCAGCGCTTTGCTGCTTCGTTCAACCGCCCGCCATGTTCCAACATCATGTTTAGTGCGCCACTATATACATCATTGCGTTAGTCGCCAGAGTAAAACCAAGCCACAACCAGACTCCGTGTTTCACCAGTGTGATCGCAGCTTCAACACTGGTTGCACTCGCGCCCTGCACACCACCAAGAACCGGGCGCTGTTTAATGCCGGTGGGGTAAGGCGACGGTCCACCAAGGCGAACATTCAAAGCGCCTGCTCCTGCGGCCATAACCGGGCCAGCGTTGGGGCTGTCCCATTGTGGTGCCTGATGTTGCCAACACCACCATGCTTGTTTGCGATTTCCCAACAACATATAAGTCAGCGCTGTCAGCCGGGCTGGAACCCAGCCCATAAGGTCATCCAACCGTGCCGCAGCCCGACCAAAATATAGAAATTTCGAATTGCGATAGCCCCACATGGCATCCAGCGTGTTAACTATACGGTGTAATACCACACCGGGTATGCCTGCCACCAGGAACCAGAACAGGCTGGCGAATACGGCATCCGCTCCATTTTCCAACATAGACTCAGTTGCGGCGGCGGCTACACCCTGTTCATCCAGTGCACTTGCCTGTCGGCTGACAATGCGGCTGACCTGTTCCCGGGCTGTATCAAGATCACCTTCCCGTAACGGCTGAGCAACAGCCAGACCATGCTCTGCCAGCCCCCGTAGCGACAGTGCCAGCCAAAGCACAGTGGCCTGAGCAAATACCAGCCACAGCCCTTCCAGCATCGCAGTCATCCACATCGCCAGGCACAGCAAAGGCACCGCCAACAGAAACACTGCTAAAATGCCGGCAATAAGACTTCGCTGAGGATTGCCCGGAGTGCTGTTGAACTTCTTTTCCAGCGCAGCAGCCAGTCTCCCCAGCCCCACAACCGGGTGCATACGGCGAGGCTCACCCAGAAAATAATCCAGAGCCAGAGCAAAAATGCAGACCATGAAAGGAGCCAATATCAACGCAGAGCTTCCCGACCAGACAGTGAACGATGCCCTCAACCCTACCTGAATGCATCCAGTCGGCGTATGATCCCGCACCGAACGGTTTGAACTCAAGCTATACTCACTGCAATCAGAGCCCGCTTTACGGCCTGTTGATGTCTGAAGGTACGTGCAATGTCTTTTCCCAGCAGTTGGACCAACCCACCCCGGCCACCAGAAACGCATTTTTTTGAGCAGGCCGCCCAGCGACAGGATACGCTGACCAAACCACCGGGGTCTCTCGGCCGGCTGGAGGCTGTCGCGGTTCAGCTTGCCGGGCTTCAGGGAACCGACAAACCTGCGCTTGAACGCGTGCAGATCAGCATCTTTGCGGGTGATCACGGCATTTGCGATGAAGGTATCTCTGCTTTTCCTCAGGCAGTAACCGGGCAGATGATTGCCAATTTTGCCAATGGTGGTGCGGCCATCAGCGTACTGGCCAGATTACTGGATGCACAGCTGGAAGTCATTAATCTTGGCACCGTTGCGCAGGAAGCCACAGGTCTGTCGGGGGTGATTGATGCACACATCGCGCCCTGCACTCAGAACTTTGCCCTTACCGATGCCATGACCAGCGAGCAGGTATGTGCCGCACTGAATCATGGCGATGCGGCAGCCGGGCGTGCAGCAGACAACGCCTGCCAATTGTTTATCGGCGGTGAAATGGGCATAGGCAACACCACATCGGCCACCGCCATTGCCTGCGCCTTAATGAGCAAGAACCCCATGAAGCTGGCGGGCCCCGGCACAGGCCTGAACACTGCCGGAGTGCGGCATAAAGCGGAGGTTATTATCAGCGCACTTCAGCGCCACGATAACGACGATGATGGACGGGATGCAATGGCTGTACTCAAAGCCTTCGGCGGCTTTGAAATTGCCGCACTGGCCGGTGCCATTGCCGGCTGCGCGGCGCGATCCATTCCGGTGTTGATTGATGGCTATATTGTGTCGGTGGCTGCGCTGATCGCCGTCAGCCATCAACCGGGTATCCGCCCCTGGCTGCTGTTCGCTCACCGCTCTGCTGAACCTGGCCACCAGGCCATTCTGAACGCACTGAATGCGGAACCCCTGCTCGATCTGGATATGCGCCTTGGTGAAGGCAGTGGCGCTGCAGCAGCCGTTCCGCTGCTACGGGTGGCCTGCGAGCTCCATAATACTATGGCCAGCTTTGCAGACGCCGGCGTCAGTACCCGGAACGAGGCCAGCCATGCCTGAGACCAGAACGCAGATTGATCTGATTCGTCATGGCGAACCGGAAGGCGGGCCTATGTACCGCGGCAGCAAAGATGATGCTCTGAGCGAAACCGGCTGGCAACAAATGCGTAATGCCATCACCAGCGCCGATACCTGGGACGCCATTATCACTTCCCCCATGCAACGTTGCGTTCACTTCGCCCGGGAACTGGCAGATCGCTACCAGATCCCCTTGCACAGCGATGAACGCCTGCGGGAGATCAGTTTTGGTACCTGGGAGGGCCGCACGGCGGAAAGCATTATGGCCAGCGAGGGTGAGCGGCTTCGCCAGTTCTGGGCTGACCCCGTTACCAATATGGCACCGGGCGGTGAACCGGCAACAGACTTCTACCGCCGGGTGACAGAAAGCTGGTTCCACTGGCAACAGGAACTGGCGGGCCAGAACCTGCTGATTGTGTGCCATGGCGGTGTTATCCGCATGATTATTGCCAACGTCATGAGCATTCCGCTGAAGCAAGCCTTCTCCGGCCTGGCCGTACCTTACGCCTGCCGAAGCAGAATTCAGGCAGACACCTCAGATTACGGACGGCTTCAGAGCCTGATTGCCCACGGCTGCTCAGGATTTTAAAACCAGCGGCAGGCCGGCCACGCTCATCATGACATTGTTGGACAGTTTGGCCAGTGCCTGATTCAGCCAGCCCAGTTCATCACAAAATCGCCGGGTTAGCGGGTCCATGCCAATGGTGCCCAGCCCCACTTCATTACTGACAATAACCACACCCCCGGGGTAACTCCCCAGCGCGGTCAGAAACGAATGTCGTTCAGCGGCAAATACCTCATCGCCGGCAAACAGCAGGTTACTCAGCCACAGGCTCATGCAGTCGACCAGCAAAAACGGGGGCGCTGATGCAGCGGCGTACATATCCAGAAGATGGCCAAGTTCAATGGGTTCCTCTGCCAGTCCCCAGCCTTCAGGCCGGGCCTGCTGATGACTCCGGATTCGTGATGTCATTTCATCATCACTGGCCGTAGCCGTGGCCACGTACACCACCGATTCCCCGGACTCTGCGGCCAGTTGCTCAGCCAGGGCCGTTTTGCCCGACCGGATGCCACCAAGAACAAGACTGTGCATAATTGCCATACCAGGTCCCCTTTACGTCGGTACGAATGGCGGTCACAGACACACCGGCGCCCAATGGCCGGAACTGCGGGCCACTGCTATAGTGAGTACGGGCCATTCCAGCCAGTGTGCAGCCCACCTTCTTATAACCCAGTTTAGCCCATCTGACACGGACTGATTAAGGAGCACCCATGCAGGCCGAGCTTATCGACATTCGCAACCACATGGCACAGCACCAGCCGTTCGATGAGATGCCGGAAGAAACGCTGGACCAGGTGGTGGCCAACATCGAGGTGGAATACTTCCGGGCAGGCACCCAGATATTATCGCTCGGTGATCAGAACAGCTGGCTGCACTACATCCGTAGCGGGGCTGTAGAGATCTTCCGCCGTTCCGGTGAGTTATATAACCGGATAGGCGAAGGCGATATGTTCGGTCAATTCGGTTTGCTGATGAGCAATACCGTGCGCTTTCCGGTTAAGGCTCTGGAAGACACACTGATTTACCGGATTCCGGATACCACCTTCAGATATTTGTTTGAAAATAATGATACTTTTGCCGATTTCATTGAAATTGAAGACCGGTCGCGCCTTCGTTCGGCCTTGTCCCGCCGGGAAAAATCCAATGCTCTGATGACGTCCCGCGTAACCCGGTTGATTTCCCGGGCTCCGGTTTCTGCCCCACGTACCGTACGGCTGCAGGAAGCCGCCCGCATAATGACCGAACAGAGTGTGTCTGCCCTACTCCTGATGGATGAAGAAGGCGACACCCCCAGGCTGGCAGGCATTATTACAGACCGTGATTTACGCACGCGAGCCATCAGCCAGGCACTGGCCTCTGAAACACCGATCAGTGAGATCATGACCGAAAACCTGATCACCATCCCGACCACCACTTTCATTTTTGAAGCCATGCTCACCATGCTGCACAACAATGTGCACCACTTGCCCGTGATGGATAAAGATGAAGTGCGCGGGGTAATCGATCTCTCAGACATCGTAAAGTACGAGAGCCAGAGCAGCCTGTACCTGGTGAACCATATTCACCACCAGAAAACCGTGAAAGACCTGAAAAGAATCAGCCAGGATGTACCCCACACCTTTGTGCGCATGGTGAACGAGGATGCCAACTCGCACATGATCGGCAGTGCCATGGCGGGCATTGGCCGGGGCTTTACTCACCGGCTGCTGGAACTGGGCGAAGAGAAGCTTGGGCCACCGCCGGTTCCCTACTGTTTTATGGCGCTAGGCTCCATGGCCAGAGATGAGCAACTGATTGTGACCGATCAGGACAACGCCATGATTCTGGACGACAGCTTTGTACCGGAAGAGCACGATGCCTACTTCCTTGCCCTGGCTAAATTCGTCAGCGATGGCCTGGCGGAGTGTGGTTACACCTACTGCACCGGGGATATTATGGCCACAAATGAAAAATGGCGGCAGCCATTACGGGTGTGGAAAACCTACTTCACCGACTGGATAGAAAACCCAAAAGCCCAGGCCCTGTTGAACAGCAACATCTTTTTTGATCTTGACGGCATCTATGGAAAAACCGCTTTTGCCGAAGAGCTCAAAACCCTGATTGCCGAGAAAGCCAGCCGCAGCCATCGTTTCCTCACCCTATTTGCACGTAATGCACTGAACCGCACGCCACCCATCGGTTTTTTCCGGAACTTTGTGCTGGAGGAAGATGGCCATCATCGCAAAACCTTTAACCTGAAACGCCGGGGCACAGCGCCTTTATCAGACCTGATCCGGCTGCACGCGCTGGCCTGCGGCTCCCGGGCACAGAATTCCTTCAACCGGCTCAACGCCATTGGCAAAACCAGGCTTATTATGGAAGAGGATCTGAGCAACCTGCGAGATGCCCTCGAGTTTATTTCCATCGTCCGGATCCGTCATCAGGCCATGTCAATTGAAGAGGGGAAGGAGCCAGACAACAACGTGCGGCCGGAAGACCTGTCACCCTTTGAGCGCAGCCATCTGAAAGATGCCTTCCAGGTGGTGAGTAACGCACAGAAATTTCTGAGATTCCGCTACAATGCTTCGGTAGGCCGACATGTATGATCATCTTCAGTACCCCAGTTCTCAGCGTGAAGAACCACCAAAACCCTGGCCCGAACGCTACCAGGCACTGGCGCTCACAGCTCGTGATCCGCTGTTAAAGGCCTTTTATAAGGCGGGTTGTGTCGCGCCGGACACGCCGATTTCCGACGTACCCATGATTGCCATGGATTTTGAAACCACGGGGCTGGACCCGCATCAGCATTCTATTGTCAGCCTTGGCCTGGTGCCATTTACCCTGAAGGGCATACAGCTTGGAAAAGCAAAGCACTGGATTGTGCACCCCAGGTTACCCCTGAGTCAGGCATCAGTCGAAATTCATGGCATCACCCACGCCGATGTTGATAAGGCTCCGGACATCAAAGACATTTTTGGCGAGTTGTTCGAATGCCTGAATGGCCGGATTCCTGTGGTTCATTACCGGAATATCGAACGTGGTTTTCTGGATGTTGCGCTGCAATGGCGGCTGAGCGAAGGCATCCGGTTTCCAGTGCTGGACACCATGGCCATTGAAGCCCACCTGCACCCGAACCGCCAGCCGTCCCGATGGCAGAAGCTGACCGGCAAGCAACCCGTATCCATTCGGCTGGCGGACAGCAGAATCCGATACGGGCTTCCTCATTACCCGTCACACAATGCGCTGATTGATGCGATTGCCACGGCTGAGCTACTGCAGGCACAAATACGCCATCACTTCAGCCCGGATACACCCATTAGCGACCTCTGGCTTTAAATGCCGCCTTTCACCTGATCAATGTACTCGCCATACCCTTGCGCCTTCATGTCCTCCAGAGGAACAAACTTCAGCGCGGCCGAGTTCATGCAATACCTCAGGCCTGTGGGTGCCGGGCCATCATTAAACACATGCCCCAGATGGGAATCGGCATAGCGGCTGCGGATTTCCGTGCGGGTGTAAAAGAACGACTTATCTTCTTTTTCTACCACCGCATCCTTCGTAATGGGCCGGGTAAAGCTGGGCCAGCCCGTACCGGATTTAAACTTGTCTCTGGATGAAAACAGCGGTTCACCGGAGACAATATCCACGTACAGGCCTGGTTTTTTGTTGTCCCAGTATTTGTTATTGAATGAAGGCTCGGTGCCATCATTCTGGGTTACGTCATACTGCTCGCTGGTCAGGCGGTTTTTCAGGGCTTTCTGGTCCGGCTTCACAAAATTCTGCGGGCTGAAGCCCTTCTCCGGCTGCGCATTCTGAACCGGCATCAGACTGGCTTCGGGCTGAGCCCCATTGGACTGCTCATTGTCTGTTCTGGCCTTCGGGTCTCCCATCTCTGCATCCGGCCTGAACTTCGAGAAATCCAGATGGTAGTCCTCGCCATACACCTTCTCGATAAACTGATAGCGGCCAGAATTATAGGTGTAGAACTTGTAGCGAATCGGATTCTTCTTGTAGTAATCCTGGTGGTACTCCTCCGCCGGATAAAAATGCTTCAGCGGAACAATCTCGATGGTGACGGGCTTGTCGTAAATACCCGACGCCTGAAGCTTTGCCCTGGCCGCTTCGGCCAGTTGTTTCTGCTTTTCATTCTGGTAGAAAATCGCTGGCCGGTACTGGGTACCACGGTCTACAAACTGACCCTCTGAGTCCGTCGGGTCCATAATGCGCCAAAGCCCCTGCAGCAGGCCTTCATAGGTGATTTTCCCGGGATCGTAGTAGATTTGCACCGTTTCAGTGTGGCCGGTTGAGCCAGACGATACCTGACGATAGGTCGGGTTCTCTGTGTGCCCTCCGGCATAACCAGACACCACTTCGGCAACGCCGGGAATTTTCTCGAAACCGGCCTCCATGCACCAGAAACAGCCGCCGGCAAAGGTGGCTACGGCCAGTTCCGGGTTGTCCGGCGCGAAGGATTTGTCGTCTGCTGGCGGCTTGCCGGCGGTCGCAATGACTGTGTAGAACACGGCGGCAACCGCCAGCAGCAAGGCTGTGGCTGTATTGATCATGTTGCGTTTCATCTGCAACCTCCTGTGAATGATGACAGGTTTCCAGCGTAACTGGCCGGTTTCACAAAAACGTCCGGTGTTTCTAACGAATGTATAACATTACGAACATTCTGGTCAGTCAGATGCCTTTTGAGGGCTTGCGACCGGCAACCATAGGCGAAATTCCGCACCTTTGTGTGCGTTGTTTTGTACCGCAATGCCGCCTTTTTGCAGCTCTGCCATACGCTGGGCAATGGCCAGCCCCAGCCCGGCATGCCCGGCCCGGGTTGCAGCAGCACTTTGAGAGGCGGCAGTGCCCTGATAAAAAGGCTCAAACAGATGGTTAATGTCTGCCGGGCTTATACCACCACCCGAGTCACTGACAGTAATATTCGCACCATCTCCGGCGCCGGAGACGCTCAGGACAACAGCGCCGCCGGCCGGTGAATGACCAATCGCATTGCTGATCAGGTTATCAAGGATACGCTCAACCATAGCGATATCGGCCTGCACCATAACCGCATCGGCCCCGGCAACTTCAAGAGACACACCGACACCTTCGGCCTCAGGCTGGTGTTTCTGAACCACATCGTGCACCAGCTCGGCAATCATAAAAGGCTCAGGAGACGGCTGCTTTTCCCGCGCTTCCAGTGCAGCCAGTTCGAACAAATCATCAACCAGCCGGCCAAGACGGTGGCTTTCGGCCAGTGCCACATCCAGAAAACGCCTGCGCTCCTCTGGTTCCAGCCGCTCCTGTTTCAGTTTCAGGGCTTCCAGATAACCCTGTACCGAGGCCAGAGGCGTTCGCAAATCGTGGGACACCTGGGCAACCAGTTTACGGCGCTGATGGTCTTTGTCTTTCAGTTGCTCAAGCTGCGCCGCTATGCGCTGGGACATCTGATCAAACCGTGCTGTCAGGTAATCAATATCGTCACCACGCACTGTCGCCGGGTCCGGCGTTTCCGGAGCAGGCAACTCACCGGCTTCGAACTGCTCCACCCGCCGGGTCAGTCGGGAAAGCCTGCGCGTCAGCAGACGGAAAAACACCAGCCCGGCCAGCAGGCCGACAAGCAGGCTGAGCACCAGCGCCCCTGCCCCCATTTGTAGCAACCGGTTGCTGTGAGCCATGCTCTCCGCGAGATCATACTCCTCGCCCCGCAACACGACGTAGAGATAACCTGTGGGGTGTTCTGCAGACGGCACAGGCGTTACCGAAAAAATCTTCTGCCGGTCGTGGCTGCGGGGGTCGTCACCCGGTAGCGGATAGAGGTCCGGGTTGGCCAGTAGCCGATGAACAGGTGCAAGTGACACAGACTGCCGTTTGATTTTGTCCGGGTTCGCGGAGTAGGAAAGTATCTTCCCTTCTTTGTTCAGAAGGTAAATTTCGATACTGGGATTAATGCTCATGTACAGATCAAACAGCTGCTTCAGGGCATGGTGATTGACCTGGCCGTTGGTCACCAGATTACGGTCCGCCACCAGATTACTGGCAAGGTTGCGGTTCAGTTCCTGGTTGATTGTCGCCGTGTACTCCCGAACAGAGTAGAGGCTAAGCGCGGTGAACAACCCGCCCACAATCACCAGCAACAGGAACAGACCGAGCGCCAGCCGGGCGTAGAGTGTCCGAAACAACGATAATGCTGCCATGGGTTAATCCATAAACCGGTAGCCGACACCCCAGACAGTCTGTACGTAACGGGGGGCCGCCGGGTTGGTTTCAATTTTATTGCGCAGCCGGTTAATGTGGGTGTTCACGGTGTGTTCGTAACCCTCGTGGTTATAGCCCCATACCGCGTCAAGCAACTGGGCCCGGCTGAACACACGGCCAGGGTGGCGGGCAAAATGCCAGAGCAAATCAAATTCCCGCGCGGTCAGCTCAACCGCCTGGCTATCCACCCGCACTTTCCGGCGTACCGGGTCTATATGCAGATTATCCACCACCACATCTTCCATGGCGTGATCTGCGTTACCTGCAGACATGGCATCTACCCGGCGAAACAGGGCCTTGATGCGGGCTGCCAGCTCAGCCACGCTGAAAGGTTTAGTCAGGTAGTCGTCTGCCCCCATTTCCAGCCCCAGCACCCGGTCAAGCTCAGTGCTTTTGGCCGTTAACATAAGTACCGGAACATAGCCGGAGCTCGCCCTGATCTCACGGCATACAGACAGCCCGTCCATGCCTGGCAGCATCAGATCCAGAATCACCAGGTCGACACCGCCTTCGCGTTCACGGCGACGAAACTGCTCAAGCCCGGTGTCGCCCCGGTTTTCAAGCACTGGCAGCATGCCCAGATCGGTTACCTGCATGCTAACCAGCTCGCCAATTCCCGGATTATCTTCAATAATCAATACGGTTCGTGTCATAAGTTTCTGATCATGATGAGGGCGCGACCCAGCCTGTGTTCTTTATTGGTTGAGTCTAGCGCGAAAACTTCACAATTCCGTCACAACCGTGTGTCTGGTTATCACTGGCCACTTGGCGACGCCGAAAACTTGCCGTTAGAATGAGGTTCCACACCGCGCCAGAGCCATCATTCTGCGCCTGCCTGAATCTATCAAGGAGCACCACTATGCCGTCCGCCCCCTGGGATGATCTGCTTCAGTTTGACAAGCAACTGGATGCCACCGAACGACAGGTGCGGGACAGCATCCGCAGCTTCTGCGACCAGCAACTGATGCCGGGCATTACCGAAGCTAATCGCCATGAAACCTTTGATCGGGCCATTTTCAACAGGATGGGCGAGCTGGGCATGCTGGGTGCCACCTTGCCGGAAACCTACGGTGGGCCGGGCCTGAACCACGTTTGCTACGGCCTGATTGCCCGCGAAGTGGAGCGGGTTGATTCCGCCTACCGATCGGCTCTGAGTGTGCAGTCTTCTCTGGTGATTCACCCGATTCATGCTTTTGGTCAGGAAACTCTGAAACAGCGTCTGCTGCCAAAGCTGGCCTCTGGCGAGATGGTTGGCTGTTTTGGCCTCACCGAACCCAACCACGGCTCTGACCCGGGGGGCATGGAAACCCGCGCCAGCAAGGTAGAAGGCGGCTATCGCCTGAATGGTTCAAAAACCTGGATTACCAACTCACCGATTGCCGATGTGTGTGTAGTCTGGGCAAAACTGGAGGGCAAAATCAGCGGTTTTGTTATCGAGCGTGAGGGCACAAAGGGGCTGGATACACCGAAGATTCCCGGCAAGTTCTCTTTACGCGCTTCGGCCACTGGTTCGATCTTTATGGATGACGTGTTCGTACCTGATGAAAACAAACTGGATGTCGAAGGCCTGAAAGGTCCGTTCAGTTGCCTGAACAAAGCCCGTTTCGGTATTAGCTGGGGCTCTCTGGGTGCAGCCGAGTTCTGCTGGCACGCAGCCCGCAAGTACACGCTTGAGCGCACTCAGTTTGGCCGGCCACTGGCCGCTAACCAGCTGATCCAGAAAAAACTGGTAGATATGCAGACAGACATCACGCTGGGCCTGCAAGCCGTGCTGCAACTCGGGCGCATGATGGATGCCGGGCAGGCCACGCCTGATGCTATCTCACTGCTGAAACGTAACAACTGCGGCAAGGCACTGGATATTGCCCGTGCTGCCCGGGATATGCATGGCGGTAATGGCATCGCAGACGAATACCATGTGATTCGCCATGTGATGAATCTGGAGGCCGTAAACACCTACGAAGGCACCCACGATATTCACGCGCTGATCCTGGGCCGGGGGCAGACAGGTATTGCAGCCTTTAGCTGAAGCAGGCCGCATTGCGTTTCCAGGTACAGCCCCCGGTAACGGGGGCTGTTATTAACGAGCCAGGCGAGCGGATTACTCGATATTGATCAGAACTTCTCC
Source organism: uncultured Marinobacter sp. (assembly GCA_964447555.1). Taxonomy (GTDB): domain Bacteria; phylum Pseudomonadota; class Gammaproteobacteria; order Pseudomonadales; family Oleiphilaceae; genus Marinobacter. The sequence continues at coordinate 7,968 of CAYUTG010000001.1, read as the reverse complement.
CGGCACCACCCGGTCGCCTTTGGTGATAAACACGCCCTTCACTTCACCAGAAACGATCGCCTTCACCTCAGTTTCCATCTTCATGGCTTCGATGATCAGCACCGGATCACCAGCCTCAACTTTATCGCCTTCTTTCACCAGCACATCCACAATATTGCCGGGCATACTGGTCGTAACGTGCCCTTCTTTCGTAGCGGCTTCCAGATCTGCCCCCGGACCGGATTGTGTTTCATCATGCTGGGAGTCCAGCTGGATTTCCTCGGGCACCCCGTCCACTGTCATGTAGAAACGGCGCTCGGTCTCGCTGATCGGGTTGGCACCGGTCAGGTGAATGTCGTAGCTTTCGCCATGCACGGTAACCTTGAAGCGGCTGGCCACGTTTCCACCGGTTCTTTCTGTTGGCAACGGCTCCAGTGCCTCTGGCTCCAGGGTGCCATCACGGCGCTGCTCCAGATAGGTTCTGGCCTGGTCCGGGAACATGGCGTAGGTCAGTACGTCTTCATCGCTTTCTGCCAGCTTGCCAATTTCTTTACGCAGTTCATCCAGCTCACGTGGAATCAGATTGGCCGGGCGCTCTTCAATCAGTTCTTCGTTGCCCACGGCGCGGCGCTGGAGCTCTGCATCCACTGCGGCCGGAGCCTTGCCATACCAGCCCTGCAGGTATTTTTTCACCTCGTTGGTAATGGTGTCGTACCGCTTGCCACCAAGCACGTTAATCACGGCCTGAGTGCCGACAATTTGTGAGGTGGGCGTGACCAATGGTGGGTAGCCAAGGTCTTTACGTACCTTGGGAATCTCTTCAAAAACGTCCTGAATGCGATCAAGCGCACCTTGTTCCTTCATCTGGTTAGCCAGATTGGACATCATGCCACCGGGCACCTGAGACAGCAGTACCGAGGTATCCACGCCGCTATAGGCACTTTCAAACTGGTGATACTTCTTGCGCACTTCCCGGAAGTGGCGGGTGGCCTTATCAAGCAGCTCAAGGTTCAGACCGGTCTCGTAACCGGCATCGTGCAGTGCAGCAACCAGAGACTCGGTTGGCGGGTGGCTGGTGCCACCGGCAAAGGCTGACAGTGCGGTATCAATATGATCGACCCCTGCCTCCATAGCGGCCCACTGGCACATGGGTGCCATGCCTGAGGTCGCATGAGAGTGCAGGAACACCGGCAGCTTGAAGTTCTGCTTGAGCTTGCCGACCAGATCAGCGGTAACCGCAGGCGTAAGCAACCCGGCCATGTCCTTGATGGCGATGCTGTCTGCGCCCATATCCGCCATGGCTTTGGCCTGTTCAAGATACGCGTCTGTGTCGTGTACCGGGCTCACGGTGTAGCACAGGGTGCCTTGGGCGTGCTTGCCGGCCTTTTTTACGGCCTTAATGCTGGTTTCCAGGTTGCGGACATCGTTCAGCGCATCGAAGATACGGAACACATCAATGCCGTTTTCCGCCGCCTTGGCCACAAACCCTTCCACAACATCGTCACCATAATGGCGGTAACCCAGCAGGTTCTGCCCCCGTAGCAACATCTGTAAGCGGGTATTCGGCAGGGCCTTTCGCAGAGTGCGCAGGCGCTCCCATGGGTCTTCCTTCAGAAACCGGACACAGGCATCGAAGGTGGCACCGCCCCAGCACTCAAGAGACCAGTAACCGGCCTGATCCAGCCATTCGCAGGCCGGCAGCATGTCGTCAGTGCGCATTCTTGTGGCAATCAGCGACTGGTGTGCGTCTCGCAGGATAACGTCGGTAATATGTATTTTACGTTTGGTCATTCTGAAGTCTCTCCGGTATTCGTTTACAGGCCAGCCTGGGCGGCAATAGCTGCAGCAATGGCGGTGGCGACGGATTCAGGGCGGGTTTTGTTGCTGTACTCCAGCAGTTGCGGGTTATGCTCAACAAAACCGGTATTAAAGTCAGCGGCCTGAAATTCATCACTGGCCAGAATCTGCTGATAATACGGGATTGTGGTGTGCACACCGTAAATGGCCATATCACTTAGCGCACGGCGCGAACGGGCGATCAATTCTGGCCAGCTCATGGCCCAGACAATCAGCTTGGCACACATGGAATCGTAATAGGGGGGAATTTCGTACCCCGTGTACATGTTGGCATCGGTACGCACACCGGGGCCACCGGCAGAATAGTAACGGCTGATACGGCCAAAGCTGGGCAGAAAGCCGTTTTTCGGGTCTTCAGCGTTAATCCGGAATTGTGCGGCAAACCCCCGGTAGCTGATATCTTCCTGCCGGAACTCCAGTGGCTCGCCAGCAGCAATACGGATCTGGGCCTTGATAATATCAATGCCGGTGATTTCTTCCGTAATGGTGTGCTCCACCTGCACCCGGGTGTTCATCTCCATAAAGTAGAAACTGCCGTCGTCATCCAGCAGAAATTCCACAGTGCCGGCATTTTCGTACCCACACTCTTTCGTAACGCGCCTGGCCAGTTCGCCAATGTACTCCCGCTGGCTTTCATCAAGCTGAGGCGACGGTGCCACTTCAATCAGCTTCTGATTACGGCGCTGAATGGAGCAGTCACGTTCATACAGGTGCACCACATTGCCGTGGGAATCTGCCAGAACCTGCACTTCAATGTGGCGTGGGTCTATCACACACTTTTCCAGAAATACTTCGGCGCTGCCAAAGGCCTTACTGGCCTCGGAAATTACGCGCTCATAGTTCTGGCGCAGTTCTTTTTCGTTATCACAGCGGCGAATACCACGGCCACCACCACCGGAGGTTGCCTTCAGCATCACCGGATAGCCAATGCCCGAGGCCTGGGTAACCGCGTCTTCAACATCGGCCAGATTGCCCTCCGAGCCCGGCGTAACCGGTACACCGGCAGCCTTGGCCGTTTGCCGGGCATGGGTTTTATCGCCCATAGACGAAATGGCCTCCGCCGACGGCCCCACAAAGGTAACGCCCCGCTGTTTGCAGATAGCCGCCAGTTCGGCATTCTCGGATAAAAACCCGTACCCCGGGTGCAAGGCATCACAGCCGGTTTCTACCGCCATGTTCACAATGTGGTGGGGATTAAGATAACCAGACAGAGGGTCTTTGCTGATCTGATAAGACTCATCTGCCTTTTTGACATGAAGGGAATACTCGTCGGCTTCTGAATAAATCGCCACCGAGCGTATACCCAGTTCGCGACAGGCCCGGGCAATTCTGACTGCAATCTCACCCCGATTGGCAATCAGTAGCTTCCTTATGGCCATGAATATTACCTCCGGTATTGGCTCTGGTTAGGTTCGGCGGGCCGGGCATTGACTCCCCGGCCCGCCAGGTTTTAAAAGTTCCCCTGCACAACATTTACTATGTCGGAAAATGAAGACGCCCGGTGGCCGAGATCAATCGGAACACGCAGGTGCTCAACAAGCTGAGCCGCCGCAACAATACCCCGCAGGTATTGCGCTCCCTCATGCTGCCGGTCGTCATCCACCACCAGAATATACTCATGATGGACGGCCTGGAACGTGCTGACCAGATCGCCGGCGGTTGCGTGACAGAGGTCCTGGTAGTGTGTGGCCGGCAACTCACTGAGCGGGCACATAATATCCTTGACCAGTATTTCTCCGGCCAGTATGCCCCGCCGGTGCGCAAGGCTGAGTGCCTGCTCCCCGTTGATGTCTTCAATGGTAATAAGCCCCACACACTCACCTGCGGTGTTTTCTACCAGTTTAAACGCCGTGTCAGCCATTTTCATCCACAGCCTGGCCTCAGTAATATTCATATCCGAACTGAGCGCAGCGGGCCGGCGCTGGCAAAAATCGGTTAACAGGTGCACCGCAGAATCACTGCTCTCAATAGTGTAGGCCGGCCGGGCCGTGGCCAGAGAGTAGGTTCGTGCCAGATCCCGTACCGGCAGAGTGTTAAATTGTTTGTTCATGGTAAACCTCGTAACTGTTTGATAACTGACTAATAACTATCTGATGATGACGTCAGCACATACCCGGAAGGGAGTTATTGATGTGCTGTAAAGCAGCAGCGATCAAACGAGGGATGGCGGGCCCTGAGGCAAGCTGGGATAACTCAGCAGGCGGGCCGGAGGTTTCACAAAAAACAGGTTGGGGGAAAATACAAGATGCCCGCTGGCCAGCGGAATAACAGGCAGTGCCGTGCCCGGCGGGCCAAGATCTGCCGAGGGTGAGTCGCCGGATGAGTCCAGTAACACCACCTGAGAAGAACCGGGGCCATCGAACTGATGGTCCAGTGCCGGAGCATTGACCCCGGCCATGCTCCAGGCCAGAAACACCAATACCAGCGCCAGCGTCAGGCCAAGACGGCTCGCGTTTTCTGATACGTGTGTTTCACTCATAGGCGTGCCTTTAACGGGCGTATGGTTCGAAACGGACTTTATAGTTCTATCACAACCACCGTTCTCTTAAAAAGCTAATTTTTAATAATAATCAACCGGGAATCACTCCTTGCCGTTGCCGGGCAATCCGCTAGTCTGAAGTCTGAGGTGGCGGAATCCGGGTGATACCGCCCGATTCAATGGATAAGGAGTGTTCAATGTTTACAACTCAGACAATCAGCCGTAGCGCACTGGCCCTGCTATTATCTCTGCTGGCATTTTCCACGCAGGCGGAAACCCTGTCTGACAGCAACATACGTGCCTTTATCGACAGTATGCGGGATGCCCAGGCATTGCAGGAGCAATACGAAGGCACAGACCAGTGGCCTGACATGACTGATGAAGATATGGAATCGATGCCTGATATGTCCCGGCTGTTTTCCGAGGGCGTTGAAAAAATGAAAGACTATCCGGCATACGACCAGTTTGAAGATATGGTTGAAAAGCATGGTTTTGACAGCCCCGAGAAGTGGGCGCTGGTGGGAGACCGGGTCTTCCATGCCATGATGGCCATTGAGATGAAAGGTGAAAACCCCGACATGCAGCAGGACATGGCTGATGCCATGGCAGACATCGAAAACAACCCGGACATGACCCCTGAGCAGAAAGCACAAATGAAAGCCATGATGTCCGGTGCTATGGGCATGATGAAAAGTGCCACCAATGCGCCACCAGCCGACATCAGGGCGGTGCGCCCTCACATGGATGCGCTTCGGGCCGTCATGGGTGACACGGAGGAATAACAGAACCGGAGAAAAAGGCCCGGCGAACAGTTCGCCGGGCTGATCATTAACCTAAAAGGTTGTAAACAAAGACAATAATCACAGCAACCGGCGTTATAAAGCGGATCAGGTTGTACCAGAGGCTGAATGCGCCACCCTCCAGAGCCAGATCATCTTTCAGCGACTCTTTCGCCACAAACCAGCCCACAAAGAGTGCGGTTAACAAGCCAGACAGCGGCAGCATGATGTTAGCGGTAAAGTAATCCAGCAAATCAAAAATGGTCTGGCCTTCAAAGCGCGCAAACATGCCCAGTGGCGTGACATCAGACCAGGCGTTCAGCGACAGAATAGACGCAATGCCCAGTGCCCAGCAAAGCACGCCCACCAGAATCGCACTGCCGGCCCGGCCCAGGCTGGTGCGCTCTTCCGCCCACTCAACCACCGGCTCCAGCAGCGAGATGCCGGATGTCCAGGCAGCAAATAACAGCAGTATGAAGAACAGCGTGCCAAACAGGCTGCCCATCGGCATATTGCCAAAGGCCAGTGGTAAGGTCTGGAAGATCAGGCCGGGGCCTGCACCAGGCTCCAGGCCATTGGCAAACACCACGGGGAAAATGGCCAGCCCCGCCAGCAAGGCAACCACGGTATCCATAAGCGCAACACTGACAGCCACCCGGCCAATGTGAACATCCCGGCTCAGAAATGACCCGTAAGCCATCATAATGGCCATACCCAGGCTCAGCGTGAAGAAGGCATGCCCGAGCGCAATCAGCACGCCATCAATGGACAGCGCACTGAAGTTGGGCGTAAACAGAAAGCTGACAGCCTGGCCAAAATGTCCGGTTGTGGCAGCATACCCGACCGCAACCAGCAGCAATACAAACAGCGCCGGCATCAGGATGCTTGCCACACGCTCGAGCCCACCCTTCAGCCCGCGGGAAACCACCAGAATAACCAGCACCATAAAAACACTGTGCCAGAGCAACAGCTGAGCCGGGCTGGACACCAGACCACCAAACAGATCGCCAATGGATTCAGCCGTACCACCGGTGAAATCGCCTGCCGCAGCGTGGCCGACGTAAGACGCAGCCCAGCCACCAATAACCGAGTAAAAGGACAGAATAACAAAAGCGGCGATCATGCCGACAACCGCAGACACGCGCCATACGGGTGATTTCAGATTGCGCTCAGCAACCAGACGCATGCTGCTGATGGGATCATGACGACCATTCCGGCCAATAAAGATTTCCGCCATCATGATAGGCACACCAATGATCGCAATACAGATCAGGTAAACCAGTACAAAAGCGCCACCGCCGTTTTCACCGGTGATATAAGGAAACTTCCAGACGTTGCCAAGACCCACTGCTGAGCCGGTCGCTGCAAGAATAAAGGCCATCCGGGATGACCACAGACCACGGGAAGCTGATGCGTCAGTTCCCGGAGTCAGGTTGGACTGAGTCATGATACCCACCTGTGCGTATTAGCTGAGGAGAAACACCTGCCGAAGCTTTGCTACAGCAATTGGGCGGGATTCTGCCAGTCCTGAAGAAGGGATGCCAGCCATGGCCCGCTAGGCTGCCCGGAGAAGACGGGCGCGGGGATGAAAGCGGGCATTAACCCAGAGTGAGAAGGCAATCACCGCACCACCGATGAACAGGCGGGTAAGGTCTGCATCGCGGCTCCAGATCAACAGATTCACCAGCAGACCCGCAGGCACCAGAGCATTGTTCATAATGGCCAGTGTACCGGCGTCAACACTGCAGGCACCCCGGTTCCACAAGAACAGACCCAGGCCTGAAGCCGCCAGTCCCAGCCAGGTCAGCACGCCCCACTGCACAGCCGTAGCAGGCATGCGCTCCGGGTTACCGAAAATAAGGAAAGATGGAAGGGCAATAATCAATGCCCCGAAGAAGAAGTAGCCAAATGTTCTGAAAGCCGGTAAATCCAGCGAGTAACGCTGCATCACATGCTTATAACCTATCTGTCCGGAAGCAAAGGCAAAATTAGCCACCTGCAACAGCAGGAACCCGGTAATGAAGTCTTCGCTCAAACCATCGTAACGGATAATACCCGCCCCCATGGTGGCAATAGCGGCTGCCACCAGGGCCGCTGGCGAGAAGCGCCGGGACATGGCATCGTCAATCAGGGTGACGTACAGCGGCGTGAAGATAGTAAACAGGAGCACTTCCGGAACGGTCAGGTAATTGAATGACCGGTACAGGCACAGATAGGTAATACCAAATTGCAGTACACCGGCCGCCAGAATGCCCAGCTTCATACCAGAGGGCACTCCGCGCCAGCGGGTAAATGGCAGAAACACGAGCGCACCCAGCAGAACGCGGGTAAGTACCGCGAAATCACTGTCCACCTGGCCGGCCAGAAACTCACCAATCAGGCTGAACGAAAACGCCCAGAGAACCGTAACGAAAACGAGTAATCCCATCGTACCTGCCACCTGTCTGAATCAAGGCGCGTACTTTACCGGTTTTCCGATAATTTTTCATCGGTGGAAGAGCGCACAAATGCCCATGCCGTGATGCGCCTCAATCAGGTAAGATGCTTGCCTTGCCAACAATACAGGCGTCATTAAGCGCCACTCGGAAACCGCCGGACTTGCCAGACTTATGGATGAAACCCACCAGCCCTTGCCGGAAGTACAGCAACCACTGATCACACGCACGCTGACCGAATGGCGCACTCTTGCGATACTCGGCGGCCCCGTACTGATTGCCCAGGTTGCACAAATGGCCAACGGTGTTATAGACACAGTTATGGCCGGCCATGCCAGTGCTGAAGACCTCGCAGCCGTGGGTATTGGCAGCAGCCTGTGGATGCCGCTGTTCCTGTTTTTTCTGGGCTTGCTGGGGGCACTTCAGCCGATTATTTCCG